>JABIFG010000194.1 GCA_018650795.1 Fidelibacterota bacterium | reverse complement strand
GGTATTTTACTGTTCGATGTGGTTACTCCCTTATTATGCCAAACTCATTTCCGTGGATATCGTGAGATATTCAATGATGAACGCGGTGGGTATGAGAGATATACGAATTATGATCCCATTTCTCAATTGGCGGAATCAGTGTTTACCTTGAATACAGAAGTTGCGGATACTGTGGATGTTGAATCCCATATTCAAAAAGCCTATGAGCAAAGTGATGTCGAAGGATTCTGTAAATCCTCAGAATTTGAGTGGTGGCAGATTCTTGATGATGAAACACTGGAGCAACCTACTGCGAAGTCAGAGCGATTTATAGTCATGTTGAGGAAAACCACATGATCCGATTCGAGAAGGTGTTCTTAAGGTTTGATACGGGTATATCGTTACGCGAGTTAAATTTTACTATCGATCAGGGTGAGTTTCTTTACCTCTATGGAGATTCAGGAAGTGGTAAATCTTCCATCCTTAAAATGATTTACATGGATCTTTTTCCAAATTCTGGTACTGTCAGTGTCTTAGACTTCGACTCAAGCCAGATTAAACGGCGAGATATCGCCATAGTTCGACAGAAGATTGGTATGGTATTCCAGGATTTTTATCTTCTATCTGACCGGGATATATACTCCAATATTGCACTCCCACTCGAGATCCAAGGTCTCAAAGCAGACGTGGTTCGCCGTACGGTCTCTTTGAAAGCGGATGAATTAGGCATTCGCTCAAGATTGTCGCACTATCCCCACGAATTATCTACTGGTGAGCAGCAAAGGGTTGCTCTCGCTAGAGCCATTGTAAATTCACCCGATGTTTTATTAGTTGATGAACCGCTTGCGCATCTGGATTCCACCGCTGCTAAAGAGGTCGTAAAACACCTCTGGAAAATAAACGAGTCTGGAACGAGTGTCATTTTTGCCACACACAACGAGAAATTGCTCAGAGAGGATCCTGCCAGAACCATGACTCTCGTTTCAGGTGAAATTGTAAAGGACAGAGAAGCATGAAGCTGAGCTATATCATTCGTGAGGGAATTATCGGGATTAAAAGATCCCGTATGCCTTTCATGAACTCAGTATTCTCAGTGACCATTGCATTACTGGTCGTCGGTTTGGGTGTATTAGCTGTTGACAATAGCTTGCAGTTTATTGGAGAATTCCAGGCCGATTACGATCTGGAAATATTCCTGGAGAATGAGGCCACATCATTTGAAAAGCATGAATTAGCAGCGATTATTAAAGATTATCCTGGTATAATCAGAATGGATTACTTGTCCAAGGAAGACGCGGCAGCTCTTTACAATGCTGAGTTTGGTGAAGACGTGCTCTCGCTTCTGGATGACAACCCCTTACCAAGTTCATTTCGAGTTACCTTTGAAGAAGATCATCGTACTGCAGAGTACATCTTGGCATTTATTCAAAACATGAATGAATTGGATGGGGTAGATGAAGTCATATTCAAAAAAGATTTGTTTAATCGTATGCAGGGCATCATGCAGCTCGTCTATACAATTGCCACGATCACTCTGTTTCTCATCATTTTAGCTACAGTATTTCTTACTGCTAATAATCTCCGCTTAATGATACTTGCCAGATATGAATTTATTGAAACCGTACGGTTATTGGGTGCCAGCGATTTCATGGTGAAAGCTCCCTTCTTTCTTGAAGGAGGTATTTTAGGGTTTTTTGGAGCGAGTCTATCTGTACTGCTGATTGTAGCGGCAGAATATGCCATCAAGTACTATGTGCATATTGATCTTCCAGTCAAGATACTGGACCATCCAGAAGTCATTCTTGGACTTATTCTATTTGGTGTAAGTCTTTCCTCACTGGGTGTTTTAAAGGCGGTCCGAAAAATGCTCCGTTTTGTGACCTGATTACACTTTCCCACTGAATTAACATTCATTCTATTGGCATCTCGCGATGCAATTACCTCAGAGAATTCCTGATCTCATTTTAAACTGGATTTAGTTTTATCCATATATCCTGTGAAGCCTTATATACCAACTCTTTACATATTTAAAATCTTGTATTAATTAGGACCTAAAATTATTATGTTCGGTTATGAATCGAATGAGCAGACAAGCACTCCAGAATCTCAAAGATCGTGAGGAAAAAGTCCTCAAATGGTTAGTCAGAGATTATGCCATTAATGGTAATCCTGTAGGTTCATCCCGACTGGTTGCTATGGACTATTTTAAAGTTGGTTCAGCCAGCTTACGCCATGTTCTGAGTGATCTTGAGCTGGGTGGATATCTTTTACAGCCTCATACCTCTGCTGGACGCATTCCTACTGACAAAGGCTATCGATACTTTGTTGATAGACTTATGGAACTTGAGCAACCGGAACAGAATGTTACCAGAACCTATGAAACCGGACTTGATAGTCTCAGCCGTGATCTTGATCGATTGATCAAGAATACAGCTCAGTTTCTTGGTGATATGTCACATGCTCTTGTGCTCATGTCACGACCTCAGGAAAGAGCAACACGTATTCGTTCAATTGCCCTCCATGAACTGGATAAAGATTCAATTTTGCTTATTGTACATATGTCATTGGAGCAGGTTAAGACCGTGGCCTTTGAATTGGAAAGTCAACTCTCTCGAATCATGCTGCAAGAAGCTGAAAATATCCTTAATGATCTCTTTGCAGGTCGTGATATTGATGATGTCCAAAAGCAAGTTGAACAGCGGAATGACGAGGTTGTCCGAAAAAATCCTATTATCGATCAGATTTTAAAGAGTTTTAATAGTGTGTTGGATTCCAATTCAACCAGCGATTATCAAACCTATGGTACTCACCAGCTATTGCATTATCCTGAAATGGCTGACCCCAACAAATTGGAATTCATACTGGAGGCAATAGAAACAGACACACTCCAAGGATATTTGCCGACTCCCTTATTCAATGGGAAACCCAGTGTCTTTATTGGCGGTGAATTGGGACAGACATTCTTTAAGAATATGTCACTGATTTCAATTGCTTATAATGGGAATAATTGTAGTGGGGAGATTCATATCTTAGGTCCTACTCGCATGGAATATGAACGAATCATAGGACTTGCTGAGTTTACCGCAGATAAAATAGAAACATTAATTAATACAAAATACACAAAGTGAAATGACTGATAAAACAACAAAAAAAACGACAAAGCCCAAAAAGGCTGCTGCCAAGCCCCGGCTAAGCAGGAAAGAAAAAGCTTTAACAAAAAAGATTGAAAAACTCGAAGAAAATGTAGAAAAACTCACTGATGAACTTGTTGATCAGCAACTACGAGTTCAGGCTGCCGAAGAAAAAATGCTTCGTGTCGTAGCTGAATACGAGAATGGAAAAAAACGAGTGGAGAGAGAGAAAGAACGCTCCTTAAGTTTTGCCAAGGATCGCGTGCTTATCGGCCTCTTTCCAATTATCGACAACATTGAACGCTCATCGCAATATGAAAAGGATGAGAGTGATTCAGAGAATACATCCAAAGGCATTACGCTTGTTTTGGATCAGATTCAAAAATATTTAAAAGATACTGATGATGTTGAAGCATATGACCCGGTGGGAGAACCTTTTGATCCCGAATTGCATGATGCTATGGCGATGCATCCATCAGATGACCATGAATCTGGTATTATCATTGAAGTATTTGAAAAAGGATACAAATCTGGTGATCGTGTACTTAGAGCTGCCAAAGTTGTGGTGAGTCAATAATTATGGCAAAGCGCGACTACTATGAAATACTTGGTCTCTCAAAAGGGGCCAACAAAGCAGACATTAAGAAATCATATCGCCAGATTGCAATGAAGTATCATCCGGATAAGAATCCTGGAGATGCAAGCGCAGAGGCAAAATTCAAAGAGGCTGCAGAGGCGTACTCTGTTCTCAATGATGAGCAGAAAAAGGCTCACTATGATCAATTTGGACATACTCCTGAAGGTGGTATGGGTGGCAGTCCATTTGATGGTTTTGGTGGAGGCGGCTTTGGAGTGGATCTTTCCGACGCACTGCGAATCTTCATGGATGGCTTCGGTGGGGGCGGCCTGGGTGACATATTCGGTGGGGGTGGTGGATCTCGTTCACGGGGTCGTGCCAGGGGATCTGACCTTAAAATCAAATTACCGCTTAGCCTGGAAGAAATAGCAACCGGCGTTACCAAAAAAATGAAAGTCAAACGCTTTGAGTCTTGCTCTGATTGCAATGGTTCTGGAGCTCGGGATAAAGCTGATAAAACAACTTGTTCTGTCTGTCATGGTCGGGGAGAAGTTCAACAAGTTTCCAGGTCAATGTTTGGTCAGTTTGTAAATATACAACCATGTTCAAATTGTGATGGCACGGGTGAAGTAATTGCGCACCCCTGTAAAACCTGTAATGGTGACGGAAGAGTACGCAAAGAATCGGTTGTATCAGCTAAAATTCCCGCTGGAGTCCATGCTGGGAATTACATGACATTAAAAGGTGAAGGTAATTCTGCCAGACGTGGTGGGCAGCATGGTGACCTGATTGTTCTTATCGATGAAAAAGAGCATGAATTATTTATCCGGGATGAAGATAATATTTACCTTGAGCTAAGCATTAATATGGCTCAGGCAGTTGCTGGTACAGACTTGGAAATACCTACACTTACTGGAAATGTTAATCTGAAGATTCCTGCAGGCTCTCAGTCCGGGAAGTTGCTTAGATTACGGGGCAAGGGGATTCCTCGTATTAATAGCCATATGGTTGGTGATCAGATGGTGAAGATACAGATTGAAACACCAGTCAAACCCAGCAAACAGGAGCGAGAGATATACAAACAACTTGCTGACTATTACAGTAGTCAAAAAAAGAAGGGTAGTATCTTTAGAAAAATAAAATCCTTACTATGATGAGACTAGAAACTTGCTAAATTTTACCCGCCAGGAACGAATCGTAATTTACTTTTTAGTGGTCACACTTGGAGTAGGCGCGGTTTTAAGCCTTGTGAGGAATAAGCAACTTGAAAAACAATTGACTCCAATTCGCTTTAATGAAGAGCAGGAGCAATTCAAAAAGATCACGGAGCAGATTAATTCTGACTCTGTTCAGTTTGTTGACAATGTTATTTCCAGTGTTGATTCTACCATGTCGGAAACACCCACTCAAGGAATCGAGACTACAAGCAAATTCATCAATTTGAATACGGCTGGAATTAGTGAGCTTGCTACATTGCCAGGCATAGGCGCAGCAAAAGCTAAACGGATTAGAGCTTTTACGGATCAAAATGGTCCATTTAAGAATAAATCAGATATCATCCTCGTAAAGGGGATCGGAGAAAAAATATATACCCGTATTGAGGGTTTAGTTACGACAGAGTAGTCGAGGAGGACTCGTGAGTAAAGATGTTTTCGCAAATCACAGAACCAATTCAATAATAATAATAGTTCTGGCCGTGCTGTTTGTTAGCGTGATATACCTTCCAAAGACTATCTGGGATGATGAAGCTGAACTTCGTGATGATGCTCGATTTAGGATGAATGCTGTAAGTCTTGCTGAGAAACTGCATTATCAGCTAGCCAAGTCGTATACCACCGATCATGAACAATTGTTAATGGTAGTAAGCAATGTAAGAGATAGCCTTCTCGCCGCATCCATGGACACGAACTACAGCTATTATGGTGCTCAGAGGATCCCTCTGGCTGCTAAGTCTGTTTCGGTCAATTATTCAGATGAATACAAGAAATTGTACAATGAACTGCATCTCGAGTTGTTTAAAACACTTGAACCCAATCATAGCATGGATCCAAAATCGATCAACATAGTGCTGGACAGTATCAGAACCCTCTTTGAAGCTGGTAACTATACCGGAGAGCAGAGCCTTGAAATTGATAGTCTCGCTCTAAACTTTATTGTTTCTGATAAATATGACATTCTCTACCAGAACATAAAAACATCTATGTTTAACGCACTTACCACAAGCTATACAAAATATCCTGCCTTCTCAAATCCGCTGGTTAATGCAGTCATGGATAGTATTGCTAAGAATCCAGAACTATCTGGGCGTACAGAATTTGGCGGTATTTATGATGGTGCCGTGAGAGTTGACTTTATCATTCCAGCTACTTTTGAAGACAATCTCGGCAAAACCCTGCAAACCTTAAAAAAACAATTTATTTTTGATTCCTACGATTCTGCTACCTATGGTGATACTCTGTATGATATGGCCCTGGAAGAATTCCTTGTAGTAAATGATACACTGGAAAACATACCTCAATATATGACCCTAATGTATATGGATACCAGTGGCATTGATATCGAGATTCCAGTTGAAGTCAAGGTCGGAGATATGGAAGCGGCAATTGCTAAACGACGGAATAACCTGTACAAACGATTGACAGGTTACTCAGAGCCAAGTCCATACATCTCTGAACATGTGATCGCCGTAGCTCTTGATTCATTAAACAGCCCGAATGTCGGTCTGGATTCAATACACCTGGATATTGATTTAACAGAAGCCACCTTCAATATCAACATTCACAATAATATTTCTGAATACTTCTATAAAGTCAGTCTTGAACAGGCCTACTACAAGACAAGTGTTAATCTGAAAGATCTGGATTGGGAAAAAGCCGCTATTGAGGTGGTTGAGTTCATTGGTGACAGACTCATCAAAAAATCTGATTTCTTGAGATGGCAAGTTGTAGAAGTCGAATCTGATACTTTTAATGTAAATGTTTATGATGAGTTCTTGCGTGGGTATGATGATATGAATTTGAAACTGGCTGAGAAACTCACTGGTGAATTCGTCAACATACACGACTATGCCCGTAATCTTGTTGGAATGGCGGAAGATTTAGCCAGTATTGATTCGCTGGACTGGAGTGGCGCACAAGTAATAGATTTCCCTGCTGATACGTTGCTTATTGATGTTTTCCCAACTTATCTCGCAGAATATGACACGACCTTCACAATTGCACGTGATACCGTCGTTCAGATAAATGATAGTACCTTTAATGGTGTCTGGTATAGAGGAAAAGTGGGTGTGTCCCAGGATTTCTCCCTCGATTCCCTTCCATTCCTGACCCCACTGGCCAATTCATTTTATCAGTATGATTTTAATGGGACTGATAGTGTATTAGCTTTAAATATTTTGGAAAAAAGCGATACGGCTCGTGTAGAAAAAGTCTTTTTTGGTATGAATGAATATGTCATGATATTCACTGGAGATAGCCTGCTGGAGAATCTTTTCCTCCTGACCAATAGCTTTGCTGAATTTGATTCAATCCAGATTGATAGTCTCAGTGTCGTGTCCGAGGAATTTGTGGCCGGTGATACTGAGAAGCTCCTGTTTATGGAGAAAGATTCGTTTGGTGGTTGGGTCGATACGACTATCAATTTAAAATATGTTAAGAAACAACTTTTCTCACATTACTATTTTGAAGATGAGTTGACGCACTGTACAGTGACAGAGTTACCATATCGGATAACAGTTAGAAATAATGTTAATCTGTCTATTGAGTCACCAATTACGCATCCAATTGAATCCAGACGATATCTTTTCTTCACTCAAGTGGATTCAACCCATGGCAGTCTTGTGGATGGAGAAGAAAGCTGGGCCAAGTAACCGGTTAGGATATTATGCTGGCAATCCATATATCTCGAGATTCAATAAAATACGCCCAACTGGTGAATTTTAAAGGTACACCTTTTATCGAGAGTCTGGGTAAAGTCAACTTAAGTGAACAGCTTTACAGCCCGGACATGACTAATACTCAAATCATCATGTCTCTGGCTGAACAAATCTCTAGCATTCGGAATTCTGCTGAATTTCCTGATAATTCAACGCACTTTGTCATTGATAGCGACTGGTTTCCTATTGGTATTCACCCAGTAGATAGCGCCTTAGCTGGTAACGATTTGAAAAAATATCTCAATTGGTATATGAAAGAGATGCTGGAAAGCTCATTGTCGCGATACACAATGATTCACCAGGAACTCAATCGATCTTCGGGAAAGTCTTCTCAATACATCTCCATGGCAATTCCACAGTCCTTTGATTCCTGGTTAGAGCGTATTATTTCTCCCTCCGAACTGGAACTCAAAAGAGTTATCACTGAGATGGAAGCCCTGGGAAATGTGTTGACTCTTACCAAACTGCTTGATTTTGAGGGTGGCATTCAGGTTGTTCTGGAAAATCGAGAAAATACCATCAATTGTCATATGTTCCAAAACCAGGAATTCTCTGGCCTGTTTCATGGATCACTCAATTGGGATTATAAAATCACTTTAGATCATGTCAGGGGAGATGCAAATCTCATTAATCTTGTCAAAGAGGCCATCGAGAAAGCAATTAAGGGTAAGCGAGATCCGGATAATGTGATCACAAACCTGTTTTATTATTCTTCTACAGGTGACCCCTCCATGATGAGCAATCTTCAAAATTATGAGGTCAGTTGTCAAGCCCTCAACCTGGGGAATCAATTTAATTTTAAAGATCCGGATACTGAAAACATCGATGAATATGCCGTTGTCCTTGGTGCTTTGAATGGCGAGATACAGGAGCGCTTCAGTGAAGATTGATCTGAGAAAAGACCGAGGAATTCTTGCCACAAGTAAATTTCTTGCAGATGAATCATCAACTCCTGAACTATCAGAAGATGAACTCATTGCCGAAACCATGCGCCGGCGTCGCTCTGGTCATACACCCCAACCCAGCGAGGATGAAGGTCTTGAAACCGAAGCGATTGTAACAAAACCCAAGAAAAAGGAAGTAGACGGTCGCCGTAAACCATTGCGCGAATTTTTCCTTGTCCTTCTGATGTTATCTGCACTTGCTTACTATATGCATGACAAAGGGATTCTATTTTCATCACTTGAGATGGCTAAGTTTTATGTATATGAGCTCGTTGGTATCGATCCGGTTCTCCCCGTAGAGGAATTCGACGAAATTGAGCAATATGATGAGTATTTCTCTGGAGACACCCTGGTTGTTGATGATGTCCTTCCTGATGAATTGTTTAATGAACTTATGCCTGTCACGCCTGATATAGCTGCCTTGGCAGATTCAATTGCATCAGCTAAACCTGAATCTTTATATGTGCAATTACCAGGTGGTAGAGATACGGTAATTGTGTATCAGGAATTTACACAAGTTGCTGAAGAAGTTAACGAGTTGACAGATGATGACATTGCCATCATTAATAACCGGTCACTTCTGATAATGGTTACAGAGATGATTAGTAACTTTCCTGCAGACTATGAATCCGGTCATCTTTTCCTGAAGAGAGATGCACTTACCATAAGTGCAGCACGAGGTGGCGATTGGGTCGGCGAGATGCAGACTATTCTTGACAAGTTTGTTCAGGGTTCATTTGTTGAGGACTACAGTACCGGTACCGCAAAGGTGTCAAGCAAGTTTGAACTCATCATGAATGCTGAGCAGGATTTTGAGGGTCAAAGCTTTGACGCCATGAGATTATTAGATATCCTTGCCAATCCATACTCTGACTACTTAAATGAAATTGTCATTGATCTTGCGCGTGACACCGATGACAATCCTGCAGAATTCACATTTTCAGGATCTGCACAGGAAATGCAATTTATTCTATCATCCTGGGCTGAATCTCGCAGTAATTACCTCATCAAATCAATTGATATTGATTTTCAGGGTGAAGAACTCTTCTTAAAATTCGGCGTTACCTTTTTCAATTATACACCATGACACGTATCATAGCCGGGGAATGGAGGGGGCATCCTCTACCCAAGCTTAAAACAGGATCAGTTCGGCCAACTACAGACCGTGCTCGAACTATTCTATTCGACACCTTGAGAGATGTGAGAGATATGCAAGTTTTGGACCTCTATAGTGGGACAGGAGCTCTCGGTTTCGAAGCTCTGAGTCGAGGCGCCACATCTCTCGTTTCAATCGACAGAGACCCAAAGTACATCAATGCCCAAAAAGCATGGATCAAGAACCGCGATAAAGCCTATAAGGCCTATATTGGTGATGTACAGGGCGTTTTGCGGAAACTGGATCAACAATTTGATTTAATACTGGCCGACCCTCCCTATGCTGAGAAACTATCTGATGATGTAATTATGCTTATTGAAGCTCATGCATCTCAACAGGCAATTTTTGTTTATGAATCTGCGCGAAGAGAGGATAGTAGTCTCAACTCAGATGTATTTATATTAGAAAAAGAAAAAGTGGTTGCAGAAACAAGAATTCAAATATATAAGGCACACTGATATGAAGAAGCGATTAGCAATATACCCCGGTACTTTTGACCCAATCACCTTGGGACATCTTGACATCATTGAAAGAGCTGTTTCCATTTTTGATGAAGTCCTCGTCTCAGTAGGAAGGAACATCGGTAAACAGCCCCTGTTTTCGGTAGAAGAGCGGACTGAAATGATTGAACGAACTACCGCTCATCTGGACAATGTGAAAGTTACTTATTTTGATGGCCTCATCGTGGATTATGCCCGTAAACAGGGTGCAGTTGCCATGATTAGAGGATTAAGAGCTATGTCAGACTTTGAGTTCGAATTCCAGATGGCACTAGTGAATAGAACCCTCTTCCCAGATCTTGTACAGGTATTTCTCATGCCACATGAAGCATATACACATTTGAATTCAACTATTGTCAGAGAAGTTTCAAGTTTCGGTGGTGATATCAGTTCTTTTGTCACGCCATATGTAGCTGATGTTCTGCATAAAAAGTTTCACATAAATAATGAAGATTAGGGTCATAGATAATGCCCACATATGAATATGAATGCTTGAGTTGCGGTACTCATTTTGACGCTTTCCAGAAGATGTCAGATTCACCCCTGGACAACTGCGTTAATTGCAAAGGGAGCGTGAGAAGAATAGTGAGTGGCGGAAGTGGACTTATTTTTAAGGGTTCAGGATTTTATATCACAGACTATGCCAAGGGAAGTGGTAAGAAGGCTGAGACATCGACGTCGGAAAAGAAGACTTCAAAATCAGAGGCAACCCCAACCAAATCTGCCAAGGTATCCAATACCAAGGACAAATAACAAGACTCTTAGTGAGCGGTCTACAGCTCAAATTGTTTGGTGGATTGAAGTATCTCTCAACTTCCCAGCAATTATAATCTAAAACTTAAATCTCATAATTATCGGGTATTGTTGCATTCTTGGGAATGATAATGATGCCGTCTTTGATGGTCACTATGTCACTCTTGTATTCATCTAAACCATCGATGTTGATTAAACGAACATGCTTACCAATCCGCGCGTTCTTATCAATGATAACATTCTTCATCTCACAGTTGTCACCAATTCCGATTGGAATAGCAGCTTGTGGAATGAGCTCAAAATAATCCGCTCCCATGAGGTATACTTTATCAAAAGTGACACCGTCACCGATGACACTACGAATGCCAATAATCGAGTCCCGAATTGTAGAATTCCCCACTTTAGAGCCCTCTGAAACGATGCTATGTTCAATAGTGGCTCCCCGAATTTCACTTCCAGGTAGAAATCTTTGACGCGTATAAATTGGATAATCCTCATTATAGAAGGTAAACTTGAATTTTTCCTCGGTGAGAGCGATATTTGCTTCAAAGAAAGTTCTTATGGTTCCAATATCCTCCCAATATCCTTTAAAACGATATGCTGTCGTTTTGTATGACTCAATTGAGTAAGGGATTATGTTCTTGCCAAAATCATCACCTTCGATGCTAAGCACTTTCCTTAAAATATCTTTACGGAAGATATATATCCCCATTGATGCCAGAATCTGTTTTTCACCATCAATCTCTTCAGAGAGCTCATTAATAAGCTCTGGGGTCTGGGGCTTTTCGACAAACCTGGTTATAGAATCATGGCTGTCGGCTTTTAGCACACCCAGTTCAGGAGCTGTAGCAATCGGCATGGGTCGAACAGCTACGGATACATCGGCATTGCTATCCAGATGATGTTTGAAAAAATCGGAATAATCCATCTTATAGAGATGATCTCCTGCCAGAATGATGTAATGAGATGCATTCATCTGTTCAAAACGATCCCAGTAGGATCTTACAGCATCGGCAGTACCCTGAAACCAGTCTTTGTTCTTGGCTGTTTGCTGCGCCGCTAGAACCTCAATGTCACCACCGGAATAGAGATCAAATTTGTAGGTACGCGAAATATGCCTGTGTAAAGAGGTCGTATTGAATTGGGTCAATATGTGTATCAAATTGATACCTGAATTTATACAATTACTGATAGGGACATCAATCAGGCGATATTTTCCGCCAATGTGCACAGCCGGTTTTGCCCTGTATGAGGTGAGAGGGGATAATCTTTCTCCACGTCCACCCCCTAG
Source organism: Fidelibacterota bacterium (assembly GCA_018650795.1). GTDB lineage: Bacteria > Fidelibacterota > UBA8477 > UBA8477 > JABMPR01 > JABMPR01. The sequence continues at coordinate 13,951 of JABIFG010000194.1, read as the reverse complement.
GATTATAGCTCCTAAACGCACTTTAGATTTTTTCACCTAAACCTCTCTTTCAGTGATTATATAAACGTAAATACTGTTTTGCCGATTGATCCCATGAAAAATCTTCCGCCATAGCTCTGAGCATTAAGTCAGTCCATTCAGCTTTTGATTGGTATATCTCTACAGCGCTTGACATAGCAGTTTTAAGCGCTCCTATATCATATGGCTCAAAAATAAAACCCGTTCCAGAATCTGGTGCCCATCTCTCGACGGTATCACCGAGACCACCAGTACGATGGACGATGGGAATCGTACCATATCGTAAACTATACAGTTGATTCAATCCACATGGTTCAAACCTACTGGGCATTAGAAACATATCTGAACCAGCCTCAATCAAATGAGCGAGTGGCTCATTAAATCCATCCTCGAAGGCGATGTGTGCAGGATATTTATCTCTTGCTCTCCGAAGTTGGTCTGCAATCTCCAGGTTCCCCGAACCAAGAAAAATAAATTTTGCTCCACGTTCTACAAATTCATCCAAAAGCTCAACAATAAGGGGGAAGCCCTTGTTTTCCACTAGACGTGAGATCGAACCAAAGAGAGGGGCACTCAGATCTGGCTCAAGACCTGATTTCACTAATAATTCCTGTTTATTATGACGCTTCCCTTCCAGATCATCCATTGAAAAATGGAATGGAATGAGGTTGTCGTGCTCAGGTGACCAATACTCTGTATCGATCCCATTTACAATACCGGAGAAATTGCCCTCTATAGTTCTAATTCGCTTCAGGCTATGCTCGTCTACATTCACACCAGAGAGGAGCTCCAGAGCGTAACCTGGGCTCACTGTAGTTACAATGTCACTGTGATCAATTCCTTCAAGTAAAGCACTGTAATTGTCCCATTGGGTCATTGTAAACAGAGGAGGAATAGATTCCGGAAGTAAGTTCAAGTCTGCTTGAGAAAAATGTCCGTGGTAAAGAAAATTGTGAATCGTAAAAATTGTTTTAATATTCAACTGCAGTGCTTTTATCATCACCGGTAAGAGTCCAGTATGGTGGTCATTACAATGTAGGATATCGGGCTGAAGTTTTCCAGTCGCTATCAAATCCAACACTACCAATTGAAAATAGAAATACCTCAGGTTATTATCTGTAAATCCCTCACCATCAGAATCTGTATAAATACCATCTCGTTGAAAAAATCGATCACAACTGATAAATCCAATTTGAGTGAGACCGTCTTTATCTGTGGACTGATGGAGTGCATAGGGGATGACCTCCTCGCCTAAAGTGATCTCTCCCTTTATGGATGTTGGTCTAATGCCATGTTTGACGCGATCAATTTGTCCATAGAGGGGTGTGAGAATCTGGACGGAATCAACATAGGGTGCCAATGCCTGTGGTAAACTGCCTGCCACATCTGCCAGGCCACCAGCCTTTGAATAGGGGGCGACTTCAGCTGCAACAAAGACAATATTCATTATTTATTTCTGATAATAATATTGCATACAATTGGCAAATGATCTGAATAACCGCCATGATATTTGCCACCACGATACATCCGAAATGGCCAACCTGCATATTTGCCCTTGCTTTCAATTAGATAATCTGGTCTGAAGGGTTGTGTAGATTCAAAGCTCCAATCGAAGTATTGATTATCTCGCATCCCAGCTGAAATAATAATTTGATCTAGAACTGTCCATTTGCCTCTGTACATGCAGGTCCCGGCATTTGGGTTTTTATCCAGTGACCAGGTAGTATTGATGAGGTCCCCTGGATAAGCTTGTGGACCAGCCTCATGGGCTCTGAGAACTTGATACAAAGAAGGATCGTCTGGATAATCATTAAAATCACCCATAATCAGGATATCAGCCCGAGGATCTTTTAAAAGGATTTGATCAATACGTGTACGTAGAGTGTTGGCCGTGGCTCTACGCAGCGGATCTGTTTCTTTTTGACCACCCCAACGCGAAGGCCAATGATTTACAAAAACGTAGATAGTTCTACTATCACTGGAATTGTTAAAGCTGAATTCAGCCTCAACGATATCTCTGGTTTTTTCATCGCCACCCAGAAAAATGGGGATAAAGCGGAAGCGCTCTGGTGTGACCAATCCAGGATCATAGAGAATGGCACAGTCAATACCTCGTTCATCAGGGGACTCTTTATGAATAATCCTCATTCCACGCAGGATAAATTCTTCGTTCAGGCGGGTTAGAACGGCTTTATTTTCAATTTCTGCAAGACCCAGGATGGCTAAATCGTTAGCTCTATCGATATCATGAATAACCTTTGAAACATCCTGAAACTTTTTTACCAATCTTTCTTCAGTCCATTCATATTTGCCAGCAGGGGTAAAATCATCATCGTGGATAAGAGCTGCATCCGTCGTATCGAATAAATTCTCAACATTCCAGAAAGCGACTTGAATAGAGCTCTGGCCAATGGCGCTTAAAACACCACTGACCAGAACGATCAAAATTAGACAAGACCGAGGAATTGACATTACATCTCTTTTTCAGCTCGTAGTTCTCTACCTTCAGCCAAAAGCCCTGCTTCGACTAAATCTGGCGTAAGATAAACAATACCATCCTCGTCATGAGGTTCACCATAAACTGAATGGGCAGATTTCAGACCACCCAGCCACTGGCGTTTATCTGAGATATAGACAAGATCGCCAGGGTGAGCCTGCATTTCCGACATCTCACGCTTAGAAAACTGCATAAAGCTTTCATCACTTTCGATAAGTTTCCAATGAACCAGAACAGTGTTACTTTCAGCATCATTTGGTTCGCTACCTTTGAATTGCTTACGAGCAATTGCGATAGAACTGGCAGTCAGACCAAGAGTGTTAACTTCTTCATCATAATGAACGAAGTAAGTAACGCTTAGTGGCACAAGGATGATAACTCCAAGAGCTGCAATTACTTGAGTGTTCATTCCAAATCCACCAAAGAGAACAGTGGCAAAAAGAAGAATTATAACACCAAGCATAACATTCATGATCATCTTGGCATTAGATTTTGCACGTATATTGGAAATTAAGCTAATCTGCCAGCGGGTAGTTAGAGCCGCACCGACAGCCACACCGGAACAAACCAGTGTATTATATAGTGCACGAATGTAAGAATAGGGATGTGATGCATTCATTTCAATCCCATGATCAAATGGTGCGATTAGGATACCAGGGTATCTGGCTCCAAGAATCATAAGAGCTACGCCGCCAACAAAAGTGGTTATAACTGCTGAAGCTGTAAATCTTTTCCAAAATACCCCCAGGAAGATTCCCACAACCAGTGGAGGCGTAAGGGTTGAATGAAAGTATCCATGTGCTTCGTAAACGGTTGGAAAGTTTTTAAAAGCTAAAACAGCTAAAACGCCAAGCGTGGTAACCACGATGGAAGCATATCTAGCAGCGACCAATTCTTTGCGATCATTTTCCTTAACAGAAGTCGATGCTTTGTCGAGGAAGCGTTTGATTGGGCGATGGACATCATTGATATAAATTGCAGCTGTTGCATTGATAAGTGTGTCAACTGTACTCATCAGAGCTGCAGTGAGCGCAGCCATAATAAATCCAAACATTCCCGGACTAGCTATGATATTTGCAACTACGACAAATATTTGGTCTGGAGAAACAGATGGACTGATAACATCTGGGCTTGTTATTGATATTGCTTTTCCAATCCAACCTGCATTACCAACCACGATAGCTGAAATCGGTAACACGAAGAGAATGTTTATGGCAGCGGCTTTACGGCCTTCATTGACGTTTTTACACGCCATGAAACGCATGATAAGCCCCTGGTTCATGAATAGGAATCCAATCGAACCTGCAATAGCATCCTGCCAGAATATCCCCACAAAATTAAAATTGGACGGCTGATTAAAGTCTGCCAGTGGTAACTTCCACTCAGCAGGCAGGAGATTCCAAAAAATATCAAATCCGCCAAGATAGGTTATTCCAAAAAAGAAGAGCAGAAGACCAGCAAAGATTAAGATAAAACCCTGTAATAAATCCGTGAAGATGACCGCTGTCTGACCACCGTATGTAATGTAGATACCTGTAATTATAGCGATAACAATGATGGCACCCATCAGGGTTACCGGTATGGTCATTCCCAGTAAGGTGAAATCAGGTGGTAGCATAGGTATAACGGCTTTACCGAGAGTGAGGAAGCCGATGCCGATATAGCCAATCATATAAAGTAGTAGGAGGATAGTAGCTAAAAATCTTGATGATGGGCTAAACCTCTTTTCAAAATATTCAGGAATGGATCTAACCTTTGAATAAACAATGATTGGAAGCCAGCCAAACATAAAAAAGGCGATAAAAAACCAATCATTCAAATAAGTCATGCTTGATGAGATACCGTGTTCAAAGCCCTTTGCAGAATATTTTACAAAACTGTGGCTACCAACACCAGTTGCTACAATCGACATGGTAATCAACCACCAGGAGAATCGTCTTCCACCAAAGAAAAAATCAGATGTATTTTTTGTATATCTACTGAAATAACTTCCAAAAAGCATAATTGCCAAGAAGTAGATTACCATCACAACCCAGTCAGTAGTAGAGCCAATACTATGGAATGTCTGCATTATCCTGCTCCTACAATCTTTTTAAATCTCAACGTTACAACGATAAATATGCCAACCATGGCCAGCAGCGTATAAAGCACAGTATATGGTGAGATGACTCCAAGGGCGGCCCAGGTCATCAATGCGTGCATGGTTATATACCAGACAAAGCCAAAGAGTAATATCCACATCCATTTCTTATGGGAACTACGTTTCAGATCAAATGATCCAGCTTTTAAAGTGATAGTAATTCCTGCAACAAATAGGATTCCTCCTAGACCATAAAGGTAGAAGAAAGGAAGCCAGGAATGCGAAAATAAATCCATATTAACTCCTTAGTATATTGGTTAAACAAAATAATTTAGAGTCAAGAATTTCAAATAGAAATCGGGTGATCTCTCACATAATTGTTTGGATTTCGCAGTCTAGAGAAATTGCTGGATACTTATCCGACTGACTAGAGCATCAATACCACAAACCATTTTGTCCTGGGAAAGTCCCGTCTATTATAAGACGATGAAAAACACCAGTAAAAAGGTCGCATTTCACACACTGGGCTGTAAGCTTAATTACGCCGAGACATCGACCATTGGTCGACAATTCGAGGCCGCAGGGTATGAAAAGATAGATTTTGATCAGGCAGCTGATCTTTATGTTATTAATACATGTTCAGTGACTGAGAATGCTGACCGCGAGTTCCGTAAAATAGTCAACAAAGCCAAAAGACAGTCTCCAGATTCAAAAGTGGCTGTGATTGGCTGTTATGCTCAACTCCGGCCTGAAAATATTGTTGCAACATCCAAGGTCGACGTTGTTTTGGGGACGATGGAGAAATTTAACCTTCTCAAGCATCTGGAATTTGAGTCCGATAAAGACACACCCCTGGTCATTCAAGACAGTGAAATCGATGAAATACACGGTTGTATCCCTTCATATTCCGTTGGTGATCGGACCCGCTCGTTTTTAAAAATACAGGACGGTTGTGATTACCCATGTACCTACTGTACAATCCCTTTAGCCAGAGGGATAAGTCGTAGCATAGATCCGGACATTCTGGTGAATCAGGCTCAGGAGATTGCCTCGCAGGGAGTCAAGGAGATTGTGCTCACAGGTGTTAATGTCGGTGATTATCGGTTTGCTAACGCAATAACGCTGATTGATTTATTGAAGCGTCTTGATGTGGTGTCGGGAATCGAACGCATCAGAATCTCATCCATTGAGCCCAACCTGCTTACAGATGAAATCATAAAATTTGTTTCAGAATCCAGAACTATTCTCCCGCATTTTCATATCCCATTGCAAGCGGGATCGGACAAAATCCTGAGTCTCATGAAACGGAGATACGGAGTTGACCTTTATCGCGATAGAATACGGGCTGTGAGATCTACGCTCCCCGATGCCGGGATCGGTGTTGACGTCATAGTAGGTTTCCCAGGTGAAGGTGAAGCTGAATTCCAGGCGACCTGTGCTCTCATAGAATCATTGGATATTTCATATCTCCACGTTTTTACCTATTCAGAGCGCCCCAATACGGAAGCTATCAGTTTGCCTGGTAAAGTTGACATGAGAGATCGTAAGATTCGAAACAAACGCCTGACTGAGCTATCAGAGCGTAAGAACCAAGCTTTTGCACTTAGACAGTTAAACCAGTCAAAGCGGGTATTACTTGAAAGCTCAAAAAATGGTGAGCTCTCAGGTATGACAGAAAATTATTTAAAAGTACATATCGCAGATCAGTCTAATCTTGCCCTGAATAAGATTGTAGAAGTTGAACTTACCGGACTTCAGAATTCAAAAATATTGGCTTCAATAACTTCCTGATTTCAGTTTTTAAAAGTATACAAGTTATCTTGAGCAGGGATGTTAATCAAATCTGTGAAAATCCGTGTGAATCTGTGGCTAAAAAGAAAAGAGGCCATCTCATGTTATGAGACAGCCCCTTTTAAATAGGTGCTAGCGTTGCTGAGCTTAAGCTGTTTTTACGGCAGGCTTTATCTGTGACATGATAACTGCAGCAATTAAACAGAGTATACCACAAATGGTGAAGGCCAGTGGGAAGTTACCCATGTCTCCGAGCCAGCCACCCATGATGGGTCCAAGTATACCACCAAAACCGTAAGCCAGGAATACCCAGCCATAGTTCTGGCCAATGAACTTGGCGCCAAAAGTATCAGCTGTAATAGTAGGGAAGAGTGAGAAATTTCCACCAAAGTTAAAACCGATGAGGGTGGCACCCAGGTAAAGTAACGAGGGTGTTCCAGCCATCCACTGGAACAGGATCACAAACACACCCTGTGTGGCCATCATGATAATGATTGATCGTTTCCGGCCAAGCTTATCACTAATAGCGCCCCAGGCGATCCGGCCCAGACCATTTGCCAATGAAAAGAAAACTGCCATGGCAGTTCCGGCTATGGCACTGGCCGCTGTAACATCGATCCCGTTTCCGGTAAGGGCTACCATGGGAAAGAGTTTCATGAGTCCAATACTCATAAGGCCTGCACTGGCCCCGAATGCGAAGGTCATGGATATGAAATGAAATTGGGGTGTTTTAAGCATCTCAGTACTGTTGAAATCTTTTTCACCAGTGTCTGTGGATCCATCTGCCGCTACTGGAAGGGTATAGCCGGCCGGTAGCCAGCCTTCAGGTGGAAAGACCATCCATATAGCGCCTAACAAAATCATAAGCATAAAAATACCACCCAGAGCAGTGAATGTTGTGCTGAGACCATAGACCGCGATCAGAGTTCCCCAGGAACCGGCTAGTTTAACCCACAGAGTCGCTCCAAAACCAAAACCAGCAACGGCTAAACCGGTAATAAGACCCTTCTTATCCGGAAACCAGCGCATACCAACAGCGATGGGAACCACATAGGCCAGACCAATACCTGCTCCACCAATTATTCCGATAAAAATGAGTAGGGCAATAAAACTGGTCCCGCCAAATAATCCAGCCAGCAAGTAACCGGATCCAAGTACAAATCCACCAGCCATTGCGACTTTGCGGGGTCCCAGTTTGGGCATTATTCTACCAGCTATCACCATAACAACGGCAAAGAAGAATAAACCAGTCGCAAAAACCCCCTGGGTCATCGCTTTGGTCCAACCGGCTTCAACTAACGATGGCGTAAAAACAGACCAGGCATAGATCGCACCAAGAGCGAGCTGGATCAGAATAGCGCCAACAACAACAAACCATCGATTTTTAATTTCCATTTTTCCTCCAATTATATGAAATGTGAACATTTTGAGGGGGGTGCAAAAATATTTTTAAACATGGCCATTATATTTGCATGAATAGTGCCAAGCTTGCATCATTTTTGCATAATTATGCCAGCATGAAAGATCAATACTAGCAAAGGGTTCACTTCGGCACATTGTGTCCCTTAATGTTTATTAATAGTTTGAATAAGGGGAAGATCATGGGAATCGTAAAAAAGCGTCGTTATCAGATGGAAAGTCCAGATGAACCACTCGAGGTAATCGTCAGAGGCACAGATGTTTTAAATGAGCCATTATTGAATAAAGGCACTGCATTCTCAGAGGAAGAACGTCATGCCCTGGGTTTATGCGGACTGGTTCCTCCCAAAGTGGTTGATATTGAAGAGCAGGTCGTCAGAGTTCTAGAAAATTATCAACGCAAAACAGATCCACTAGAGAAATTTGTTTTTCTTACAAGTCTGCATGATAGGAATGAGACTCTCTATTATAAAGTATTGAGTGAAAACTTGATGGAGATGACCCCCATCGTTTATACCCCAGTTGTTGGTGCAGCTTGTCAGCAATTCGGTCACATCTATCGGAAGAATCGCGGTATGTATATCAGTGCCAAAGACAAAGGCCAAATCGGTGAAATCTTTCAAAACTGGAATCAGGATGAAATTGATATTATTGTCATCTCTGATGGATCCCGAATTCTTGGTTTAGGGGATCTTGGTGCTAATGGAATGGGTATACCTATCGGGAAACTCGCACTGTATGTTGCTGGTGGTGGTATATTCCCATGCAAAACTTTGCCCATTCTATTGGATACAGGAACCAATAATGAAGACTTGTTGAATGATCCACTCTATCTGGGTCTTAATCAAAAACGTATTCACGATGACGAATACTATGAAATTGTTGATGAATTTGTCAATGCGGTACAGGATAGATGGCCAAAGGCTTTGATTCAGTGGGAAGATTTTACCAACGATCATGCTTTCCCACTTCTAAATAAGTACAGAGATAAAGTACTCTGTTTTAACGATGATATACAGGGGACAGGAGCAGTGGCTCTCTCCGGTTTGCTCGGCGGAATGCGCATGAAGAAGGAAAAACTCTCCGAGCAGCGCATCATATTTTACGGGGCCGGATCAGCTGCAGTTGGTATTGCCGACATGATTGTGGCTGGTATCGTTGAAGAAAGCGGTATGACGGAAGAGGAAGCCAGAAAGCTTTTCTGGTTGATTGATAGTCAGGGTTTGGTGGTTAAAAATGGACCGCGTCCACTCCAGGATCATAAAGTTCCTTATGCCAGGGATGAGGCACTCATTGACAATCTCATGGACGTGATCAAGGCGGTTAAGCCTACTATTCTAGTTGGAGTGAGTGGCCAAGGCCTGACTTTTACTGAGGAAATCGTTAAAGAGATGCTCAACTACTCGAAACAGCCCATCATCTTCGCGCTTTCCAACCCAACATCAAAATCAGAATGTACTGCCCAGCAGGCCTATAAATGGACCAAAGGCAAAGTTATTTTTGCCAGTGGAAGTCCTTTTGATCCTGTCAGGATGCGTGGTAAGATCTACGTTCCTGGCCAGGGAAATAATATGTTTATTTTTCCTGGAGTTGGTTTGGGTGCCTCTTTATGCCAGGCCACAAAAGTAACCGATGCCATGTTTTACATGGCTGCCAAGACACTGGCCGATATGGTAACTGAAGAGGAACTTGCCCTGAGAACCGTGTATCCAGATCTAAGAAAAATTCGCAAGATATCGATGACTATTGCCGTAGCCATATGCGAAATGGCCTTTGATGAAGGGCTGGCGAGGGTTGAGAGACCAGAGAATATAAAGGCCTGGGTAAAAAAGAATATGTTTGTGCCATCATATCCGCGTTACGTGGCTGCATCAGAATAAATTCTGATTCATAAATCAAACGGGAGTCCCCATCGAGAAATTGGTGGGGACTTTTTTATATATAGGTAACACAAAGAGGTGCAGGAAAATTGCATCTGCTAATTAACATGTTTTGATGAAACGATCAGAACATACCTTTCTATACATTATTATGATCATTGCCATGGCGCTCTGGGGACTATCATGGACCAATGGCAAAATTCTTGGCACCTATACTAGTATTCCAATTTTGATGTTTTGGCGCTTTCTGATTGCAGGAATATTCATGGGGTTAGTTTTGTGGGTTAGAAAGACAGAGTGGCGAATCACTTTAGCAGGATTGCCTTCAATGGTAGCCAGCGCTGTATTTTTAGTCTTATATAACCATTTTTATTTTACAGGGACACGAGTAGGACCGGCTGGTGGTGGCGGAGTTCTTGTTACAACCTTAAACCCACTGCTAACCTTCCTGTTGATATCCATTGTGAGACGAAAATTACCCCGAGGTCGTTCACTGGCTGGACTTTTATTGGGGATATTTGGCGGGACCATACTTATAAATTTCTGGCAGGAGGGGTGGTCAGCCATTTTAAGCAGTGGAAATCAGTATTTTGTGCTGTGCGCTGGCACCTGGGCTTTTCTCACTTTTATCTCTTCTAGAATTAATCGTCATATGAGCACACTGACTTACAGTTTTTGGCTGTATCTACTTAGCTCCGTCCTCGCCTTATTTTTTGTTGATACATCACAGTTGCTTTCAGTATTCGATCTCGATATGATCTTTTGGTTGAACCTCTTATCTGTATCTGTTGGGGCCATGGCTTTTGCTACTACAGCATTTTTTATAGCGGCTTCCAGACTTGGATCTGAAAAGGCATCTGCATTTATTTTTACGGTTCCCTTGAGTGCTCTCATATTTAGTATGCTCATTCTAAATGAGCCCTTAAAATGGAATATTGTCTTTGGTGGTTCACTTTCCATTATTGCTGTATTTCTGATCAATTCTGCCAAAAAAAGTAGCTAAACCAACAAACATTTTACGAAATTAGACATAATCGCACTATATTCCTCCTCATGTTAAATAGACTCCTCACTTTTGTGTTTATCATTGCTTTGCTCCTGGGGTGCAACAGTTCTGCTAATTCCAAAGCTGAATATCCAGGTCTTGGTCTTAAGTGGACTCCTATTGATTCAATTAATCAAGAATTGGCCGAGGGTATCTCAGTGTACCAGTCGATCCATGTAGGTGCAAACCTGCGTGCTTGGTACGTCCGGGTTCAAGAAATGCTTCCAGAAATAGAGAGCAGAGTTGAAGTCTCAGCTGACACGGATCGCCGAGAAACGGTTACAGAATTTGCTCAGCGTCTAGGTGCCCCTGTTGTCATTAATGGCGGCTATTTCAGGATGGACTTAAATCCAGCTAAACATGTTGGATTATTAAAGGTTGATGGAGAAATGATACATGCTGCTACATCTTCAGTTTTACGTGGTGAAGCAAGATTTTATCTGCATAGATCAGCCATTGGATTTAATGAAAACAATGCTGTTGATATAAACTGGGTTTCATCGAATGGAGATTCTGTGTTCAGCTGGAAGCAGGGAATTGACAACGTTCCAGGCGAACCAGGCGAACGTGCAGATATGATTCATCGTAAACTGTGGCCTTATCGAGATGTTCTAGGTGGAGGTCCCATACTCATGCGTGATGGGCAAGTGTTTATTCCTATAAATGAGGAAGTTTTCTTTGGGACGAGTATACCCGAGGTTCATCCCCGTACAGCCGCGGGAGTGACCCCTGGAGGTGATCTTATCCTATTATTGGTAGATGGCAGACAGTTAATCAGTCGCGGCGTTGATTTACCTGAGCTTGCTCATATTATGAAGCAACTGGGATGTGAAGATGCAATCAACCTTGATGGGGGAGGATCCTCAGCTCTGGTGGTCAATGGTGTTTTACTTAATCGACCGGCAGGGAAGACGGTGGAGCGTGAAGTGATGTCAGCGATTGCTGTATATTCTAAATAATATTAGATAATCAGAGATATAAAAAAGGCGAGTATGACTCGCCTTTTTTTACGCAATAAATTATTACTGATCAGATATCTTCTTTTTGATGATCTTTACTTTATGTTCTTTCCGGCTACCATCGTGTTTTATTTTTTTGATGAAAACATTTTCATCAAGCTCTTTAAGATCATCCAGACTCATAGATTTCCCGTTGACAATAACTGTAATGGTGGAATCACCATCGCCCATTTTCATTATTTCCACATCAACATCCATTTCACCAAAATCATGATCACCACCACCACCAAACCACATCATATCATGGCCTGATTTTGAAGAACAATCATAATCGATCATGCGCGGGTGATGGGTTCTACCAATCTGGGCCAAACCAAAAACGATCACAGCCAGAAGCAGGTATTTCCATAGCAGTTCTAGTTTTTCCTTGAGAGTCATCTTCATCTCCTTTTGAATTAATTGTTTTATTCCTAACGAATGCTATTAACAATTGGTGTTATTAATTTACTCGAATATTGGCAATATGTTCCATGAATATGCTCTTAAGAGTATCGAGCATAAGAAAGCACTCACAAAGAAAAGGAATTACAAGTTTTATACCTAACCTCGGTCCCAAAGACTTTGCCTTCTTATTCCTCTTCGTGAATGACATATTACCAATTATTGTACTTCAGAATTACTTAATTGGCTACCATTTATACCCTTATTACTTATCTTAAGGCCATAATATATATAAACATATGTGGGGGTTACTTTCATGAGAAAAATAGTATTAGTATTAATGCCTTTACTAATGACGTTAGGATATACTCAATCTGTAGATGTATCTACACTTGTAGAAAAAGATGATCTAGTTTACCAAACGGGATTTGATTCACCCTACACAGGGGAAGTCTTTACCCTGTACCAAACGGGTGAAACGTTATTTTCTGTAAAATATGAGAATGGTAAGCTGGTTGGTGATTATATCTTCTATTCAAAAGATGGCTCGACACAAGAAATATTAGCTCGTGAAAATATGGCCGTGAAGAATGGGGTAATTTACAAAGTTGACTCAGATGAACCATTTAGTGGTTTGTTGATTCAAAAATATAAAAATGGCCAATTGAGGGGTAAAACCGTTCTTAAGGACGGTATCGGAAGGAGCTCTCAGGGCTGGTACGAAAATGGTCAAATTAAGAGAGAGACAACAGAACTGGGTGATCAAGCAACCGAGTATTACGAAGATGGGCAACTCAGAGCAAAAACCAATTATAAAGATGGTGAACGAGAAGGTCTCGTTCAGCACTGGTTTAATAGTGGTCAATTAAAGAAGGAAGAAAACTTTAAAAATGGGAAACCAAATGGTCTCTCTCGACAGTGGTATAAAATTGGTCAATTAAATTTTGAGGAAACATATCAGAACGGTAAACGAAATGGTCTCCATCGAAGATGGGCTGAAAATGGTAAATTAGAGGTTGAGGTTAGGTATACAGAAAATGTACAAGATGGTCTCTTTGTGGAGTATTACGAAAATGGTCAACCCAAGCAAAAAGCGAACTATAAAAGTGGAGTACAAGAAGGTCTCTCTCAACGGTGGCATGATAATGGGCAACTTAAGGGTGAAATCAACTGGAGTAATGGTCAAATAGAGGGTCTTTCGCGAAGGTGGGATAAAAAAGGTAATTTAGCGAGTGAAGAAACATTTAAGAATGGCGTACCAGAGGGTCTCTTTCAAACGTATCATGAAAACGGGCAGCTAAAGTCAAAAGTCACGCGTAAGAATGGCAAATATGATGGTCTTCTTCAAAAGTGGGATGAAAAGGGCAACTTATGGTTAGAAGAAACATATGAGGCAGGCGAATTAGTTAAGTAATTAATACCACTTTCAGCGACACACATCTAGAGACACGCTGGTCAATCTAAATAATATTCTTTGCTGTCTCTGCGCTCTTCGCGGCAAGATAACCCCCCCCCAAAAAAAAAAAGTCAGGGTTAAATGGAGTCGGAATTAGTCTACGTACTACGGGCTTCGCCAGTCAGGCAGGGAGATAGGTAAGAGCGACTTTATTCACTTTGCGCGCTTTACGTCCTCCGCGTTTCTACAAATAAAAGAGCCACCTCAAAATAAGATGACTCTTTTGTCGGAACGGGGAGATTTGAACTCCCGACCTCTTGACCCCCAGTCAAGCGCGCTAACCGGGCTGCGCCACGTTCCGGGTTTATCAGCTTCAAAATCTGTTCATAGAAACATCCAATTTCGAAGCGGCCTAATTAAAGAAT
>JABIFG010000193.1 GCA_018650795.1 Fidelibacterota bacterium | reverse complement strand
CCTTTGTTGGGCCAAAACGGTCTACTTTACTTATGGCATCCAATCCTACAGGAGTAGTTTGACTAGCTTTTTTAGGTGGCTGTGATGATACTGGTTTAGCGTCAGTAACAGCTTTTGAAACTGCACTATTTGTTGCTAGTAGTACGTTCACTTGCTTAAGTCCTCTATAAAGAGTGGTTAATGTGTCTCCGAGTTATTTTGCTATAATTAGACAACTTGAACATTTTCTTACTACCTTTATCGGATTAATGACAGTATGGGATTAGTAAAAAATTATTGGTTACAAATACAGTATAGCAGTTCCAAATTCAAATGGCTCATGTTATAATATTTGACATGAGCTATAGTATTGATCTTAGAGAACGAGTCATAGACTTCGTTAAACAGGGTGGGCAGAAAACAGAAGCAGCCCGAATATTCAATGTCGGACGCAGAACGATTCACCGTTGGTTGCTGCGACCCGAACTAACTCCATCAAAGCGAATATCCAATGGATACAAACTCAAAAAAGATGCTCTTCAGGCCCATGTGGATGCTTTCCCTGATGCACTTTTGCGAGAACGAGCTGTCCATTTTAATGTTCGCCTCACAACCGTGAGTGCAGCTATGAAAAAGATGGGCATTTGTAAAAAAAACGCTACTCTATTCTGAGAGAAACTACACAAAAAGAGTGTTGTTTCTTGGTGAGTTACGTCGATGTATCCAAAAGTACGGTAAAGAAAATATTGTCTATTTTGATGAGTCTGGATTCGAGGATGAAACCATACGTTTAAGTGGTTGGTCTTCAAGAGGAAAGAGAATTAAAGGAGATGTTTCTGGAACAGGTAAACGCCGACGAACAAACCTGATAATGGCTCAGCGCCGTGATCAATGGCTGGCTCCTATGCTTTTCAAGCTCTCGTGTAACTCAGAGGTTGTCAAAACATGGATGGAATCTATGCTGCTTCCTGAACTTGTCAGGCCAAGCGTGATTATCATGGATAATGCAGCTTTTCATAAAAAAAGTGAGATTCGGGAGTTGCTTCATGAACATGGGCATAAACTCCTTTCTTTGCCACCTTACAGCCCTGACTTCAACCCAATTGAACAGTCGTTCGCAATTCTCAAAAAGCGGCGTTTATCAACTCAGCCATCTGAGCCTTTAGAAAAACTGTTAATGTGACATTTTGTTTTGGAATTGCTATAGTTAGTTCAAACCAAAATTGAACATGTTGAAATAGTTTGAATTATTAGGGGTGCAGGGGAATTATTTCCCTGCTGGGTTTGGGCTAAGCCCAAGGTTTTGCTTTTGCCTTTGCATTCAAAAGTGATGGTATGGACCCTCCCCTTTTCAAACGGCTTCTAATGAGCCAGACTGGAGATTCACAAAACCAGACAACGAAATAGGGGAGAATCTAAGATGAATGTTACCAGTCAAAGAGCATTGAAAGCAACCAGGCAGAAAAAAAAGAATGCTGTTAAAAAAGATGCTGTAACCATTGGAATTGATACTGCAAAATCAGTTTTTCAGATTCATGGAGTTGATGAGGATGGCAACGTTGTACTGAGGAGACGAGTAAAACGCAATCGATTTATAGAATTTATGGCCCAGTTGCCAACAGCAATAGTTGGCATAGAAGCCACAGGAGCCTCTCATCATTGGGCAAGGGAGTTGATCAAATTTGGTCATGATGTTCGATTGATGAATCCAAAACGTGTAAAAGCTTATAGAGACAGTGATAAGAGTGATCGTAATGATGCTGATGCTATCTGTGAAGCAGTTAGCAGAAAAAGAATGAAATTTATTGCTGTAAAAACGTTAGATCAGCAGGGAATGCAGGGATTACATCGTGGCCGTAGCCGATTGATGAAAAACCGTACAGCACTAGTCAATCAAGCTAGGGGATTGTTAAGTGAATGTGGCATAGTCATGCACAAAGGTATACGAGTATTTCGTTCGGAGTTGCCTGAGATATTGGATGAACAAGCTGGCAGTATTCCAGAAATATTGAGAGTCATGCTGCTAGAAATGTATGATGAATTAATTGTGTTAGACAAACAAATAGAAAAATTTGACAAACAGTTTGAGCGTCTAACCGATGCTGACCCTATGTGTAGAAAACTTAAGAAAGTAAAAGGAATCGGTCCATTAACAGCATTAGCTTTGGTTTCCAAAATTGGAGATGCAAATATCTTTAATGGTAGCCGTGAAATGTCATCATATTTTGGCCTTGCACCACAGGAATGTTCTAGTGGGGAAAAGAAACACATGTTTGGTATTAGTAAGCGAGGGGACCGATATATAAGAACGCTTCTAATCCATGGCGCACGATCAGTTGTCTGGAAAGCAAGTGGAAAAGATGATTCACTTAGTCGATGGATTAATAAGATAAAAGACAAGAGTGGGCCAAATGTGGCAGCAGTGGCTTTGGCTAATAAAAATGCACGAATAGTATGGGCACTGATGACAAAAGATGAAGAATATCGAGAGGCTACTTAAGTAGTTAGACAGTTTTTTATTGAGATATACTGGTGAATTTTTAAGTCTGGGCAATAAAACAGGTATTTAGAATCCAGCTTGAATTGCGTAGGGAAAAGACGTTGATAATGATGGCGTAACAGGTAAGACCGGCTCTTTTTATTCCGACACCCCCACGGGCTGTTTTATAAAGCCGAAAAAGCGATTGTGAACGAAAGAGCGCGAATATCCATCAGGGCCGGAGGATGAAGATCCTCGTTTAAGAGGCCGAATATACGGATGTAATCTTATTCCTCGTTATGACTGATTTAAAACAAATTTTTTCTTGCAATTCGGGGAGGGTCCATATACGTGGGGGTTTGGGGGCCTGCAAGGCCTCCCAAGGTTTTGCTTTTGACTTTTGTACAATTTTAAATTGAATTTACTGATATGTATTGACCTTTCAACTTTTAATGTGTCGTTTCACCAGTTTTCCACATGGCGAGAGGCCCCACACACGCCGGAAGCCCTGTGGTAAACTGGTGAAACGACACATTCCCTGCACAATCTTTACGGTAAAACATTGCCTCCTTGATTCAGGATACTGAGAGCATTTAGCGACAGTCTGTCATGCTGATATACGTGGGTTAAACAAAACCACCTGACCTTTTTTCGTCGCGGAGCTGCCTCACTCTATAATCTTGGTTCATCTCTTGTTCTCAGATGCCGGGTAGTAATTCCGAGGGTTTCTCCAGACCGGCTCCAATATCCTGAGTCAAAGAGGCTTTTTTCTTATATGCGGCTTTTTCTTTTTTTGCTTCTTATGCTGTAATAGCTTTTGGTTGCATCTCTTTAGCAATCGCCCATATAAAACCAATTAATTCTCGCGCTATCGCTGTTACTACCTGTTGTTGGCATTTTCCCTTACCCATAAGATACCAATATCGACCACACATCCTTTTCTGAGCTTGCCAAGCAATTGTCTTGACCTCTGGACTGGCATTCTCAGCTTTTTTTCTTAAATGCCTGGTCATCCTCGCTGGATAACGATAGCTCCAAGCTGATTCTATCAACACCCGGCGAACATGACCGTTGCCTGTTTTAGTGATCCCGCCTCTTCTTTGTTTGAGACCGCTGGAATCTTCACTGGGAACCAATCCCAAAAAGGCCATTAATTGTTTCGGTGACGTAAAACGAGTGATATCTCCCAATTCAGCCATAACCGTCATCGCTGCTACCAAGTCTACCCCTCGCAATGCTCTGAGTGCCTCAACCACTGGAGCTAATGCCCAGCTTGATAAAGCATTCTCCATCTCTTCTACTATACCAGTAACACGGGCTTGAGCCGTTAGTACCGCATTGACATACTCTTGAAACACGATCTGGCTGGTTGGGTTTTCAAATTTCAATCCTTCCAACCAACTAAAATATGCTGGTGTATTCTTACTCCTGCCAGAAAACCGTCGGCTATGGCGTAGCAAAAAGGAATTCAGCCTGTGCTTTGCTTGGGTCTCCATCCCCTTCATATCTTCTCGAACCCTAGTCAGATCACGCATAGCCTCCTGCTCATGATCCGGCACCCAAACTGCTGTCTGATCGCCAACACGAAATAGTCTGGACAAACTTATCGCATCTCTCCTATCTGTCTTGATCCGGTCGCCTGGCTTGCGAGGAATTAATGAAGGAGCTATCACTTCACAATAAAACCCTCTCTTGATCAGCCAACGATATAGTCCATATCCTGTTGGCCCTGCCTCGTAACAAAAAGCTATTTTTTCACCATAAGAAGCTGTTAAGCGGTGAAGCAGCTTGGTTAGGGCTTTTGTCGTGTGAGCTATATCTCCACGATATAATGGCTCTCCTCCTTTTTGAAGAGCTACCGCTACTGCAACAGTATCTTTATGGACATCCAACCCTATATATGCGCTATAATCTCTCATGACCTGTTCTCCTCAATGTGGCTCTGCAAATTGAAGGATTTACCTGTCCTCGATTATAACCCACGATCTTGAGGACGGGCAGGTCAATACATCATGTCTATAGTACATCTTATGGTTGCATAAAATTTTGGTTAGGGGAAGCTATATAGGGCAAGTTACATTGCATAATATCATCTTTAAATAAACAGGCATAAAATTTGCTTTATTAAGTTATGCTAAGAAAATTATGCTAAGAACCTACCCTTCTGAAAATATGAGTTGTATAAGAATTTCTGAGCTATTTATCGTAGTGGTATAGCTTGATATATTAATAGTAAGCTATTTCTCAATAATTGAGGAGTTGTAGATTGATTATTAAAATTAGTAAAACCAACGATTTTCTTAAAGTATTTGAGAAATTTTTTGATAAAAAAGCGTTTGTTACAACATGTACCATTATGGTTTTTGGGCTGCTGTTTAGTATTGCTATGGTTCGGGTTGCATGGGCTGCTGGAGGAGTTGTGGAGTTG
>JABIFG010000192.1 GCA_018650795.1 Fidelibacterota bacterium | reverse complement strand
TCAACTCACCAAATTAAAGAATACCTTGCGCTGGATGATGGGAGAAGAACTCATCACACATGTAGGACACGAATATTATGATAGTTACGAATAGGATTGTGAGTAGAAATGTTTAATCGTAAAAATCTTGTTGAGAGCTACTACAGGGTTGTCAAATCAATCGTTTCACACTCTCCTCTAGCAGGAATGAATCCCAACTCCATATCATTTACAGCATCTATTATTGGTGTCATCGCAGCAATCTTTTTCATGTTTGGGCATAGTGCCACAGCCGGAATTCTACTTCTGCTGAGCGGTATTTTAGACACCCTGGACGGAACGGTAGCCAGGCTTGGCGAGCGTTCAAGTAAATTTGGTGCCACGCTGGACTCGAGTCTTGATCGCTATGTTGAGATGTTCGTATTCATGGGCATCACCTACCATTTTAAAGATAGTCCCATGTTTTTTTGGTCCTTCCTGGCCATCATGGGATCTATGATGGTGAGTTATATTCGAGCTCGGGCACAATCACTTGGGATTCAGGAATTGGTTGGTTTCATGCAGCGCTTTGAACGATTTGTCATTCTTTCTGTAGGTGCTATTCTCAATCCCTGGGGTGTTGGATTTTTCGGGTCTGAGATTGTCTTGGAAGTCTCCGTCATCATATTGGCAGTAGGAACCAATTACACGGCCTACCAACGTCTGATGATCGTAAAAAAAGTTGAGGACGATTCAGCTGATCCCTCCTAAAATACTGGCTATTATCCCTCTGCTTGTGGCTCAATACACGCTGGGAAAAAAGGCAGCCTTTCCGCTTGGTCTGATCATGGGCCTCAATGCTTGGGAAATTGGAATTATCGTTATTCTCTCGGATTTTGTTCTCATGGCAATAATCAATCACATGTTTGATCTGTCCTTTGAAAAGTTCAAATGGGCTATGTATTTACGAGAGCGTTCAACACGCATACAAGCACGTTTGAGTAAACGGAATTGGACTGCAGGGCTTATGAAAATTGGCTGGTTAGGTCCTTTGATTATGACCACGATACCTTTTGGCGGTGGTGTATGGACCGGGATATCTCTGGCGAGAGTGATGAATCTTTCGAGCAGACAATCTACTTTTGCTGTTGGGGTAGGGGTCATTTTAGGCTGCCTTATTTTCATCCTCGCAGCGCTGGGTATCTTGAGTATTGTAGAAATTTCTGAAGCTGGAGTGTAGAGAATTGAAGCAGCGAACGATGATAGGTGACTGGAAATGATGAGAACCTGGGTACGGCGTATACAAAGTCTACGAATTGAGGAAATTATTTTTCTGGTATTCCTGATTCCATCGATACTGATTACGATCAGAGCCAATTGGTACTTTTATACCACGACGGGTGCTGATTCAAAGAAAATTGAGGGTGGCATCTCTCGCATTATTGTCACTCTAATATTGATGATGATTTTTTATTGGTTTCTCTGGTATAGACCGGATAAGAAAGCTTTCAAATTTATCCGTGAGATTGCTCCCTTTATTTTTGCAATCGCCATCTACACCAATCTTCATGATACGATTCATTTTGTAAATCCCCACGATGTTCACTTTCAACTGAATGCCATTGATGAATGGATGTTTGGTGTGTCCCCGACAGTGTGGGCTGAGAAGTTTTATACTCCTTGGCTGACAGACTGGTTGTCTTTTGCTTATATGAATTATTTCTGGATTACCGTCATCCTGGTGCTTTACATGTATTACAAGGGTGAGAAGCGTGAATTCAGAACCGTTATGCTTACCATGATGCTGTGCTACTACGGTGGCTATATGCTCTACATTTTGTTGCCGGCAGCGCCCCCTCGTCTTGCCCTGGCCGATCTTTATACCATCAATATTTTTAAGGGTACCTCACTCATCTCAGATAGTGCCCGTGCAGTTGTGAATATCAGTGCAGCCTCAGCCAGGGGGGCTTTCCCATCTCTACACTGTACCATCACATTTCTCACTTTAGGTATGGCCTGGCGTTTTCACAAAGGGCTATTTTGGATTTTTCTCCCCATCGGTGTGTCATTAATCGTTGCTACGGTCTATTTACGGCACCACTATATTGTAGATATCTATGCTGGTCTGTTCCTCTGCGCCGCAGTCTGGTATATCACGCCCTATATTGACAATAAGTGGCGGGCCTATCAGGCCAGGAAGGGAATTATCACCCAGTCGCCCCCCGTCTTACCTGTTGGTGAAAAAGCATAATCTCGGGCTATCCACTCTAAACATTTTTGTTTGGGGATAGATTCGAGGGGAGTAATATTTAATCATGCGTCGACTAGCTCTCAATTTTCTACTTATCCTTGTACTGTTTGTGGGAATCATTATGGCTGCTGATCCCGAATGCAGTTATTGCAATAAGACCATTGAGGGCAATTACCTCTCAGTTGATGGCAAATCCTACCACGAGGATTGTTACCGGGATCATGTCCAACCGAGATGCGCCCATTGCGGGAAAGTGATCGATGGTAAATACGCCTTATTGAATGATGAAATGTATCACCCCGAGTGCTACACAAACCACATTCTGCCCAGGTGTGCTATTTGTGATCAGCCTCTCCAGGGCAAGTATTACACCGACTACTGGGGAAATTCATTCCACGAAAGTCACTCCTCAGAGCTATCTGAATGCCATACATGTGGCCGGTTGATTTGTGATGAGTTGACGGGTGGCGGTTATGAGTTGAGTGACGGTCGATATCTTTGTGGTATTTGCAACGAGACGGCAGTAACCGGGGATTTCCTACTGGAATCATCTCTGAGTTATGTCCTCAGACTATTAGAAGCCAACGGGATTGACAATTTACCTGATGATATCCCGATAACTCTGGTAGACCAACGGAAGTTGAGACAGCTCTCCGTATCCTATTCTGATGCCATGCATGGCTTTACGGATCACAATACGCAGACGCGTAATGGTCACATCGTTTCAAAGGAAAGTCACATCTACATCCTTTCACATCTTCCTCTTACGATGTTTAGAGCAGTGCTAGCTCATGAGTTACTCCATGTCTATTTGTTTGAGAGGAATCTGGATTTAAGGTCTGATATCCGAGAGGGGTTCTGCAATTTGGGCAGTGAGATGGTCTATCAGGATACCCCTTCTGAATATGCTGAATTCCGTCTGCTCAATATGACAAAAAGTCAGGATCTTGATTATGGTTATGGATATCGGAAAATGTCTGGCTTGCTGGATCAGCGGGGGTGGCGATATCTGTTGGAAACTCTGGATGATATTAAGTGATTCGTATAAACAAAAAAACCCGATCAAATGACCGGGTTTTTTGTGATCCCTAGGAGAATTGAACTCCTGTTGCGAGAATGAAAATCTCGAGTCCTAACCACTAGACGAAGGGACCAATTTTCAAAGCGCGAGAAAATCATTTATGTCCATATCGAACAGAAACAAAAATTCATCGGCTATCATGGGGTGAACGGTCGGGCTTGAACCGACGACCACGCGGACCACAACCGCGCGCTCTACCAACTGAGCTACGCCCACCATGCATACTTTAAAAAGCGGGTCAATATATACGGTTGGAAATGTTACTCCAAACGCTTTTCATCAGGTATTCTGGCCTAATTTTTTAGGCACCAAATTCCTTGAAAGTTGGCTGTAGACAGGGATTCCACCAGAATAATCAGGCCAGAGTTCACCTTCAATCAAGGGTTGACAATAGGTCCGGAATGCCTCAGTTACATGGAAGCCATCCTCGCGAATATAGTCCACAGGAAGCACCTTTTCCTTGTTGGCAATGTTAACAATATCGGTATGTCCAACTGACCAGGAGTAGGGTGTGTTCGAATCTCTAACGATGGTTACCATCTGACCATTTAGGCCTTCTGCAGCCAGTCGAACGGCCTCTTTTCCAACTGCAATAGCCTGCTCAACATCTGTTTTGGATGCAATGTGGCGACCAGAACGTTGGAAATAATCAGGCAAGGCGTTATGGACTTTAATATTCAGTTTATTCTTAATCAGGTTGGAGATAAAATCTCCAGCGCCACCCAATTGAGTGTGGCCAAACATATCTACAGTTCCAGCATCAGCGACAAATTTACCTTCTGCATTTTGAAGACCTTCTGAGACGGCAACAACACAATAGCCTACCTTCGCTCGAATACGCTCAACTTCGGCCAGGAAAGCCTCTTCTCTGAAAGCAATTTCAGGCAGCAGAATAATGTGGGGACCTTCATTTTCATTGGTTCCGGCCATTGCGGTAGAGGCTGCAATCCAACCAGCGTGGCGCCCCATTGTCTCCGCGACAAAAGCCTTGGTACTATCATGATGCATGGAGGCCACATCAAAGGAGGCTTCACGGAGGGAAACAGCATTGTATTTTGCTACTGAACCAAATCCAGGGCTGTTATCTGTAACCGGAAGATCGTTATCCACTGTTTTTGGTACACCAATACAGGTGACATCATAACCCATGTCATGCGAAAGTTGGGAAATCTTGTGAGCCGTATCCATAGAGTCGTTGCCGCCATTATAAAAGAAGTAACGGACATCATGAGCTTTGAACACTTCAATTATTTTTTCGAAGTCGGCACGGTTTTTTTCCAGGGAGGGCAACTTTTTGCGGCAGGATCCAAAAGCTGCTGAAGGGGTGTAGGGTAGCCGGTCAATATCAGCTGGGCTCTCTTGACTGATATCAACCAGATTCTCTTCCAGTACTCCATTAATACCATAGAGACCACCATAAATATTGTCAATGATCCCAGATTCCTGAGCTGCCTTAATCACGCCATAGGCAGATCCGTTTATGACACTGGTGACACCCCCTGATTGGGCGTATACGGCATTTGCTTTAGCCATTTTTAATATTCTCCATTTTTAAAGCTGAGCTATTACTCTTAAGAAATTCTTTCACCGGATTTAAAATCCTTATCCAGCACGTCAATTTCTTTAAGTTTATCTTCTAATTTATTAAGACGAGAGTTGGCAATCAGCGCAAAAGCGAGTCCTGCTAATCCGAATACAAATCCAATCGTTTCCATATATGTTTCCTACCAGTTTCTTGCTTTGCGGATGGCTTTGATGGCATATGGAGCAGCTTCCTCAGCCAGATCTAGAAGTTTAAGAGCATACTGTTGAATTTCCCATTGTGCACCTGGGTGAATTCGTAGTTCAACAAAGTGGATCAAATTGTGGAGATTTACAGTAGCATACATCTCAGTATACATGTTTTGAGGAAGCACCATTCTGGCTTGCTCTCGGGCGACACCCTGCTTGATCAAATCTTCATAAAATTCGAAAGCACCTGTAGTATGTGCATTCACAAGATCATGAAGATTCTTTCCATCTTTTGTCTCCTCGAGTAGCTCATCTGTGCTGGCCTGACGATTGGTTTCGGCCTGCTGACGGTAAGCTTTGGGGACATAGAACTCAAGGTTCATAGAAGTATAGCGGCGACTGATCTCATTATATGACCAGGTGCGATGACGGTGCCATTGGCGGGTCACGAATAGAGGGCATTTAATATGGAAGGTGAAGGCGACATGCTCAAAAGGGGAGGTGTGCCGTTCATCTGCAAGATATTGAATAAGGACTTTATCTTTCTCATCCAATTCTTCACGACGTTTTCCAAATGAAACTCTGGCTCCATTAACAATTTCTACATCTGATCCCATGGTGTTGATAAGACGAACAAAACTGATCTCATCACCGAGGACATCAAATGCTTCGAATTGCTTTGAATCATTACTCATTCTATTTCCCTTTCCGTGCATTATACCGATTTATAAATGCCTCTACCAATGCCTTATTACCGCCTGTCATGCCTGGTTTGATAATGGTGTCTGGCTGGTTGTATGATATTTCAGCTCCGGTAATGGTTTTCATGGTTCCACCAAGCCCTTTTAGCAGAGCATGGCCTGCACAGACATCCCATTCGTTTTTGGGGCGTAAGGTGACAAAGAAATCCTGTTGACCCGCTGCAACCAATCCAAGTTTGTAGGCAACGCTCCCGATGGGAATTAATTCTTTAAACTCGTTAGCCCAGGGTTTCCAGAGTCCGCGTCGAGTTTCAGAACGACTGTTTAAACAGCCAACATCCTTTAATAGGGTCTCCTGGCAAAGCACGGCTTTTTGATCCTGATACCAGACCACACCATCCTGGTCTGTTCTGATGAGTTCTTCAGTGACAGGATTGTAGAGAACACCCAGTATGGGGATTCCATTTTGGGCCAAGCCGATGGAGGTCACAAAATGAGGGATTCCTTCGATAAATTCCTTGGTCCCATCAAGGGGATCCACAATCCAGACAAACTCTTTATCCAGACGCTCCGGGGAGTCTACAGTTTCTTCGGACAACCACCCGTATTCCGGGGTTGCCTCCATGAGAAATTGCTTTAAAAAGGCATCAGCCTCATGGTCGGCTGTCGTAACTGGGTTATGATATCCTTTATCATGAATCTCATAGGTATTTTTGTAATATTTGAGCAGAATCTGGCCTGCTTTTTGGGCGGCATCGGCTGCTAGTGTATGTAGATTTACCATTGCTGTATATAACATTTTGCACCTCTTGGTGCCAGTTCGTAATTCGTGGTTTTTGTCAGGTTTTTAGTAGAAGAGCTCAGCGGATTAAAGAGGATTATTTATCCTTCAGTAGATCAGGGATAGCAATATCAGTCCGTTCCAACAAACCCTGATGGTATTCATAGACTTTCGAGCTTATGCGAGCACCCACTTTTTGCGCAGAGGCGTGATCATCCCAACCACGTGTCAAAATAACCAATACAAATGGAGGTAAATCAGGAGGATAAACCAGGGCGGCATCATGGGCAATATGCGTGATTGAGCCAGTTTTGTGCGCGACAATGACATCTCCGGGCAGTCCTGCAGGTATCATTGTATTATAGTGTTGACGCTTAAGAATTTCCTGCATCTCATGCCGTGAAGAATCAGCAACCAGCTCCGAGTTGTAAACCGCCTCCATGACCTTCATCATTCCATAAGCTGAAGTCACATTGTTTAACCCCAAATTGTATGCTTTGAGATCTTCAACACCACGCATGACCAGGACACCATCTGCCTCAATTTCCCGCATGGTAGCCCCAATTGAATCTGCTCCGGTGTATTCCATTAAGATATTTGTAGCCAGATTACTGCTATGGGTGATCATCTTCTCCATGATGTCATAAAAACTGATATTATTATCGAGTTGGGGGTATAGAATATCATCTTTTTCTGATTCAATGGGCAGGCTGTATAAAGTGCCATCGACAATACTGGTGAATTGATTAATGACTGGAATTTCACTATTCAAATCGATGATACCTTTGTCTCTCATTTTGAATAGCTGGAACATGACTGGGGTTTTCATCGTGCTGGCTGCGAGGAAAAGTTCGTGGGCATTATAAGCTAGAATTTCTCCGGTCTCCAGATTCATATAGGCAATACCCACTTCATGGGGAACTTCGATCTCTTCTGCTGGTTTCAAGCCTGAGCAAGAGATAAAACCAAGCACGACAATGAGGTTAATAGAAATAAGCCAGATTTTTTTCATTTAGTTGTTTCCTTTATTGTCTTTGCTTGAGTCAGCAGCAAAAACATTTTCGGCAAAATAATTCTCAACTTCTTTGCGAATGATATCGCCTTCAGGCGAATAGTGGGTGGCCATTCTCAGATAGTATTCTGAAAAATATTCATATTCCACGGCCTCAATAAATCTGCTGTCTGTAATGATCTCATCTCTTTGCAGACGATTGAGTTCATCATAATAGTATCTATTTGCACTCGCAGTACCCGATAGCGTGGATGCAAAGGTCTTCCAGATGAGTTGGTTCTCATCATTATACTGGTTTTCGATGGTATGAACGAGATCACCGTTCTTGTCCAGGGCTGTTTCGGTAAGCACTTGTCCTTCGTCATTATGGGTGTAATTGGAAATAAATACAGGTTTACCTCCAGGATCTAATTGAGCAGATTTTAAAAGCTTGCCACCTCGATAGGCATTGCGCTTTTCCCAGTCGGTTTCGCCACTGGAATTATAAGAAATAATCTGGATGCTTTTACCTTGCCCGTTCAATTTAGAAACCACGCGAGAAGTCAGGTCACCCTTGAATTGTCCAGCTGAGGTACTATCCCCAAAACCTATCGGTGCATAGGTGGTACTGGTGATGCTCCGGTTGAGGTGATCGTAGGTGACTTCCCGGTAAATTGATCCATCCTTCTTACTATGGACTTCCTTATCAATACGCTTCTCAGTGTCAAAGAATAGCTCCCAGCTTAACAAACCATCATTGGTGAATCGGTGTTGTGACAAGAGTGTATCATGCAACCCATACTTCGACTCAACCCTGATATAGTCAACCCGCTCAAATGTTGAATGACCTGTTGTATCGCCACCAGGGCGGAGGAGCCACGACTCATTCAGGTCAAACTGGTTATTGTAAAACAGGGTTTTATTGATACCACCACCGTGGTAAAACACCCAGGTACCATCAAAGGAGTCGGGGGAAGAAAAGCTCTCTGTAAATGCAGGTAAGTTAAAGGTATCATAGAATCGACTCACTGCTGATGTGAAGGTATCCGGGAGCGCTGAGAGTTCTTCTCGGATAACTCTATCCTGATCGTCCCTAAACCAGGTGTGCAGCCATTTCGCTTTACCATCCAGATCATAGGTTACCTCATCAGAGATAAGACCCTCATGGTTAAATTGCCTGACTGCAGCTGGAAAAAATCCATTTTGATTTGAATAGATACTATCTCGAAGTACTTGATTCATTTCTCCAAGGACTGAGCGTTTAAAAATGGCTCCGCTCCTGGGTAATCGATATTCAATAATTTTTGAAGTCGAATTCTCATTGGTAATTTCTTCGACGAAGGGGCTGCGATGATTGAATTTCACAATGTGCTGAAGCTGGCTGGGTGAAGCTGGGTGTTTCCAGGATCGTAAAGAGTGCTTAAAAAGTTCAAGATCACCTCCACGGGTGAATAGAAAACGTCCATCCACACTGAAGTTACTTCGCTCCACAATTCCCCTGGAATTATAGAAAAGATCACTTGACCAGGCTGGATTTCCATCTGGAAATAATTCAGAAATTCGAGTGACTTCACCCCTGGGGTTGAAATCGTATTTATAAGGGGATTTGCCAGCATCGTAGATTGTCTGGTTAGCGAGACGCCCAGAAATGCTGTAGGTATTTTGCAGCTCCAATTCATCTGAGCCCCGTCTGAAAGCTTCTGTATAAAGTAGTGAATCATTGCCATCAAAAATCATCCGCATGCGTCGATAGCCATTCCGATCAAAGAGAAAGAATTCACGACTCAACAATTCATCCATCTTACCGTACCAAGAGCGTTGACTTAATTGCCCCTGTTGTTTATAGCTTAAGAATCGCAACTGAAGTTGATGCTCCGGTTCTGAAAAGTAGTAGCCGCCAATAAGCTCCTCACCGGCATACACCAGAGAATCTGATCTTAGAGGATGACCATCCCTTCCCAGATATTTGATGATTATGAGGAAGCCATTCTCATCAAAGAGGCGTTCCAGCGCAGGTCGCCCATTTTTATAATAAACAATTTCTGTTCCAGCCTCACCTTTATACTCAATTTTATCTGTCCAATAGCTGCGCTCTTTGTTGAGGATTTTTCGGATGGGTCGTAAGTATTCCTTGAGTTGCCAATCAGAGATAAAACATGAATTGAGTCCTATCACAACGCCTGCAGAGAGCAAAATAAAACGCACAATATTTCTATTGAATGATATCAACGATCTGACCTGTTAATCCATCGAAAGAAGGTTAATAGCAGAACGACAACTCCTGCAAAGACATACAAGCCACCTGGGAAGACCAGATCCAGCATGCTTAGTCGTCGATCAGCATTTTTGGTTTCAACATCCGGCTGACATTTTCCAGTTTCCCATCGGTTTCTGCTGGCTTGAGGTTCAATATTTTTGCGATGAGGGGATAAATGTTAACATTCTCTACAGTGGGGTGGACGTAGCCGTGCTTAAATGCAGGACCGCTAGCATAGAAGATGGCATGCATGTCCTTATAGCGTGGGTCATAACCATGGGTTCCACCTACATAATCCGAGGGGTACTCTCGGGCTCTCCAACCGACACTCCAATGAAGATCAGGTGCGGCTACGATATCCATGACGCGGGGATGACTTCCGTAATGCAAAGCGTCCGGGATACTATCTCGTTTCCATACTTGCAGATGCTCTGCACGCTGGAGGTTCAGGTAGACAGAATCCAGATACTCAGGCATTGCATCAAACATCCAGATAGGATTGCTACCCAACGCAGTATCTATCCAGGCTGGTTGGATATAGTCGTCGAAGTAAATTATTTTGTCGCCTGATGTGCGGGCCATACCATGATCTGATGTAACGATCACATTGACCTGATTAGCGATGGGCAACTGGGCAAGTTTGTGGCGGAAATCCCCAATCAGACTATCCAGATATTCGAGTTTGGCTTTGACCTCTTCACTCTCTGGGCTGAATTTGTGTCCAACACCATCTGGTTCAGGGTAATACCAGGTGATAAGGCGGGGACGTTGATCTTTGGGTAGAGATAACCATGCGATAACACTATCCACGCGAGCTTCATAGGGGAAAGTGTGGTTATATTTTTTCCAGCGGGAAGGATAGGTGCCCGATACCGGAGCTTCGCTGCCCACCCAGTAAAATGAACCAGTTTTTAGACCCTGTTTTTCAGCGGTAACCCAAATGGGTTCTCCCCCATAAAAATCCCCATTCTCGACAGCATCCCGATCTCGAATCTTGTAGTATGCGTCCATATCAGGGTCGTAGAATGTGTTTTGCACAATACCATGATTATCGGGATAGAGACCGGTTGCTATACTATAGTGATTCGGGAAGGTTTTGCTGGGGAAAGCTGGCTGTAAAGACTCAAGCTTGACACCCTCGCGTGCAATGGCTTCCAGGTTTGGCATATTTGCCATTTGCGGATAATCCCAGCGACAACCATCCAGTGAAAGCATGACAACGTACTGCTCCTTGGGGATTTTCTTTACATATGGGTTGCTGGTACAAGCAATTAGAACGAATACGATGAGTATTAGTATAGCAAATATTTGGATGCTTTTTGGAGTTTGCATGGTTCCTCTCTGTAAGAATTCCCTTAGTAGATGTGAGCTCAATTTAGCCATTCAATTTGAGAGCAATAATCTATCTGAAACAGCTTACCAATTCAATACTGCATATCTACGTGATATAGTATCTTGTGAAAATTGATGGTAATAAATCAGGGATGTGTATTTTTGGGTGGGACCATTTTTGCGGTGCGGTAAGCACCATAAAAATCGGCCAGCCAAAAGAGGGTCATAAAACTGGCATTTATCCCGGTTCGAATGGAGTTCTCTGCCTGGTTGTGAGTATAGGTGTTATAGGCGAAGCCAGCTACAAGCAGAAAACTGAATAGACCGTCAACCGGATGCCCGGCATATGCTCGACCCAAACCTGGTACAATGGATAGTGTGGTCGCTAGCAGTAGGCTTTTACCTGGTTTTGGCTCTCTTGCCCAGTCAAGAGGATCAACCAGCCGACCATCATACTGGATGCTTGAATTGGGGAGCTGTAAGTGGTAATGCCGTGCTGCAGTGTTACAGCGGACGAGTCGATCCGTCCCCATAATCGCTCCCTGAAGAGCCCCCTTTTCCAGTATTGCATCAACCATATAGTTTGAGCATGATTTTTGGAATTGACAGTTTAATCCAGGCTGTCCATAGCTAAAATGTTGCCAAGTTTGAATCGGTTTCAGGATCATTTTTTGCCCCAAGGTAAGGGAGTCCTGAGCATAAATTGAATCCAGGGGTGTCATGTTCTGAGCTGTCAAATTCAGCGCGACAAAGACGATTGCAAGGCAGGTATGTTTCAGGAATCACCTTCTGTTTGATTCAAGTTTAGTGTAATTAGAGTCTGTCTTTAAACGCTTCTTTTACAACGAATTTGACGAAATTCACGAAAATATTTAATGCTATTTCGTAATGTTCGTCAAATTCGTTGTGAAAAACTGTAATAGCATCTGCTTAAAAATTACTTTATGGGTAGACGCTAACTGGTATAAGCTAACCTTAGCGATTGAGTGATGTGTGCAAGCGTGTAAAGAAATCAATAAAGAATTGCTGGTCTTGCACCGGTCCGGATTCAACAATACTGGAACCTTCGTAATGTTCCCCTTGGACTGTCAAACGTACTCGAGTCTGCTGGAGAGAAAGCTCTTCCAGATTAACTGTCATTGTGTAGGTATAGGAATCGGCTCCTGAAGAGCTTGAATTATCGGATCCCCAAAAGAAGTTAGAATCATGATTATGGGAGCGGGATCTGTGGGAACGCTGAGGGTGACGCCGATCATCGTTATCATCATCGTCGTCATCATTATCACCATCAAATGCATCAAACATCCAGGCTAAAAATAAACCAACAACAGCTATAGTGCCGGCAATCAGACAAAAGGTCCCCAGTTCACTCTCAAAATCACTCTGCGCACCCGTTTCCCGACTAATGGGTGCCAGGGAGCGTTCCGAAGTTCTGCTGGCAGTCATGAGCCCCAAACCCATGTCGACATTGCCTACAGTGTAGTGCATTTCCTGAAGGACAACGCTTGCAGCTTTGGCAACCTCAGCGGGGCTGCCATTAAAATCTCGGGTTTGGAGTACACGGGCTTGCTCAGGGGTGAGTTCAGCGGGTCTATATGCGCACCCTGAAATAACAAATGACAGGTAAAAAATTAGTAGCCAGCTCGCTCCTCGTGAGAAGCGATTAATCGATGAAATTTTCATAAGATATCTCCCTTACACTTCCCCAAAAATCAGTGTTTGTTCCCCTGGGTGATCAATTTTGTGTTTTGCACTCCTAGCATAAATCTTAATTTGATATTAGCAAAGGATTATTATCATAAAATATTTATAGTAAGGTGCTTCATGCTTGTAAAAAATGTGGTGTTAACAGTCATTCTACTGGTATTAATAGGTTGTTCATCTGATAAAATTGGTGATGTCAATGAGGAGAAAATGCAAATGCACGATTTTGATAAATTATGGAATTATAATGAACCTGCTGAAACAGAGCATAAATTCAGGGGTGTCCTGGCCAGTACGAATGCACTGGAGAAACCGGAATACCAACTTGAGCTGAGAACTCAACTTGCCCGGACCCTGGGTCTTCAACAGAAATTTGAAGATGCCCATGCAGTGCTGGATCAAATTGAGCAGGAGCTGACACCTGCGTATCCAGTTGCGAAGATTCGTTATTTACTGGAGCGGGGCAGGACTCACAATTCATCTGGAAAGAAAGAAGAATCATTAGCTCTGTTTATGGAAGCCTGGGAGTTGGGTGTAGAGGTAAAAGCTGACTTTTATGCCGTGGATGCAGCTCATATGCTCGGAATTGCTGCCAAGCAGGATCAGCAGTTACCCTGGAATGAAAAGGCTATGAAATTGGCTGAAAACAGCCCTGATAAAAGGGCACAGGGTTGGTTAGGTTCCCTATATAATAACATCGGTTGGACCTATCATGATATGCAGGAATATGAAAAGGCTCTGGCGGTTTTTCTCAAAGCCCTGGACTGGCGCACAGCTCATGAACAGGTCATTGAAACTCAAATTGCAAGATGGTGTGTCGCACGCACCCAGCGTTCACTGGGTAATATTGACCAAGCCTTGGCGATGCAGTTTGACCTACAAAAGGAGAAGCAGGCAGCAGGACAAGATGAAGATGGTTATGTCTCTGAGGAAATTGCCGAGTGTCTTACCCTGCAGGGAAAACCTGCAGAAGCTGCGCCATACTTTCTGAGAGCCTGGACACTCCTTTCACAGGATATCTGGCTAAAACAGAATGAAGCGGAACGGCTGGAAAGATTAAAAACACTTGCTGATAAAAAGTTCTAGTCCTGAGGATTTCCCTGCTTGATCCTACTTATTGATAATTACGACTCCTTTACCTATAACCTGTACCAACAGGTCTCAAGTTTTGGGCAAGAGGTAATGGTTGAAAAAAATGATGCGCTTTCATTGGATGATATTTCAACGCTGAATCCTGAACGAATTATTATTAGTCCAGGTCCCAGGACACCAGCCGATTCTGGCATCTGTATTCCTGCCATCAGGACATTTTCAGAAACTACCCCCATCCTGGGAATCTGTCTGGGTCATCAGTGTTTAGCAGTCGCCTTCGGTCAATCGGTGGTTCCCGCACATCGTCTTGTTTACGGGAAGACGACGACTATCACGACCACGAACTCAAGAATCATGGCAGATCTGGAATCCTCCTTTGAGGTGGCACGCTATCATTCCCTGGTTATTGATAATGTGCCAGAAGGCTTTCAGGCGACCTCTTATGATGCAGCTGGAGATATTATGTCCATGGAGCATACACACTTACCCCTCTTTGGATTGCAGTTTCATCCCGAATCCTTTTTAATGATGAATACTGGGAATCGTATTATCAAAAGATTCCTGGCACTGTGATATGAGCAAGGAGCAACTCTGGGCTAAAGTTTCCAAAGCTAGTGAGATCAGTTTTCGTACTGATGGAGATGGCACTTCAATGTGGCGTGACCTTCTGGCTTCCGACCCCTGTGCAAGTTTTGTCCTCAAGCATTCAAATGAGTTACCGGCCCTCCTGGATTTTCTTGAAGAGCATCGTGAAAAACTATGTAGCGGATATTTTAGCTATGACCTGGGGATGGCTTTACAGGATGTGAGCAGTCGGCACTCCAGGCAAATCCCCCTGGCGGTTATTCATGCCTATGATAAGTGGGTTGAGTATCAGCAGGGCCAGCCAAATTATGTGGGATTTAACCCAATTGGTTTAGCCGAGAAAGAACCAGGCCTGGAATCGGCCTCTTCCATTGAATTTACAGCTAACATTTCTGAGTCAAGTTATGCGCGCAGCATTGCTCGCATTCATGAGTACATCCGCGCTGGTGATTTTTATCAGCTCAATTATACACAACAGCTTGTGGGCAGGTCTCAACGTCCAATTTCATATCCCGCCATGTTAAAAAATCATCCTGCTGACTATGCCATGGCTATGGAATTTGACGACATGAAGATACATTCACTTTCACCCGAGCTATTTCTCCATCACAAGAATGGAATTTTAACTACGGAACCTATTAAGGGAACCCGTCCCCGTGGGGCAAGCCAACAGGAAGATGATGCTCACAGGCAAAGATTGATGAGTAGTGGAAAGGAACAGGCCGAACTTTTCATGATCACGGATCTTCTCAGGAATGATCTGGGCAAAGTCAGTGAGGTTGGTAGTATTGCTCTTGAGGCTGTCAGGGATATGCGAAAACTTCCCAGAGTGTGGCACACCTACTCCAGAATTTCAGGACGCCTCAGGCAGGATCTTAAGCCCATCGATGCTCTTCTTTCCATGTTGCCTGGTGGCTCCATTACAGGTTGTCCCAAAAAACATGCGATGGAAATTATCGATGAATTAGAGGATAGTTCCAGGGGCATTTACACGGGTTCCATGGGATATTTTCATCCTGATGGAGACTTCAGTTTCAATATTGCCATTCGTACCCTGGTTCAGCAAGGTTCTGAAATTTCACTGGGTTCAGGAGGGGGAATAACCATTGACTCCAATTGGGAGGATGAGTGGGATGAACTCATGGTGAAAGCCTCAACCTTTAAATAGCAAAATCGATTCGCCTGCTCCCCCAAAAATATATGTTCATTAAATCCCCTTGTGACTTGTTTTCAGGGACGACACCCATAGATTTCATCATAAATAGTGAGGGGATGTCATGCATAGATTAATAATATCATTAATTTTAGTTTTTGTTACAGCTGTAATTTGTCAGGCGCAAATGTGGCAACAGAATGACCAAATATTTAACCCGAGTGGGATTCCCTCTTTACCCTTTTCGCAACCTCGCTTTGCGGATCTCGATAATGACCAGGATATGGATATGATTCTGGGGAATATTAGTGGACCTCCACTGTATTTTGAGAATACAGGGTCACAAACTTCACCACATTTCCAAGTTGGAGAGAGCCTTTTTGCTTCAGTTCAGGAATTAGACTGTGAAATAGGGGTTTGTGCTGACCTTGATGCCGATGGTGATCTTGATTTTATCAGCGGTGGATATACCGGGCTACAATTATACGATAACACAGGTACGTCAAATGCTGCTGTGTTTGAAAAGGTGGATGGGTTTTTTGACGGAATGAGTCTTGGGGCTAATCCAGTGCCGCATTTTGCCGACATGGATAATGACGGAGATATGGATATGGTCATTGGCCTTAGCGAATCAGGGGCCATCCACTACTATCAAAATTATGGAACAACTGAGGATGCCATTTTTATGGATGGAACTCAGGAGGTCTGGTTTGATGTGGGATTATACGCCTACCCCTGGTTTTCTGATCTTGATGTCGATGGTGATTTCGATCTTCTGGTGGGTCGCGATGGCTATGGTTTCTATTATTATCAAAATACAGGGAGTCCTTCTGCGTGGAACTGGATTTTGACAAGCACCCAATTCTCTGGACTCGGTGGAGCTACCTACTGGAATTCACCCTGCTTGGTGGATTTGACGGGAGATGGTAAGCAGGATCTGGTTCATGGGACAGCATCAGGTCCTCTCAAATATTATCGCAACACAGGCTCCCTGACATCGGCCTCCTGGTCTGAAGTGACCTCATTATTTGGTGGTGTTATCGATGTAGGTGGTGCTAGTAATCCCGAGTTTATCGATTTTGACGACGATGGGGATTTAGATCTTCTTAGCGGGAGTCAAGGGGGTGACATTAAATATTATGAAAATACGGGCAATGCCTCCGGACCCGCCTGGACAGCCAACCATGCTCAGTTCAGCAGTATTGATCACTCAATTTATTCCGCAGTTGCTGCTGGTGATCTCGATACAGATGGTGACTATGATCTGGTAGTAGGTGATCTCAGTGGAAATCTTTACTATCACAGAAATACAGGTACGGGATTTGTTCTAGAGTCTGCAGAATTTTCCGGGATCAATGTGGGAGGCTGGTCCAGCCCCAGATTGTATGACATTGATCAGGATAGTGACCTGGACTTATGTATTGGTCGCGAAGATGGGCAAATTTCATATTATGAAAATACTGGAACCAGTCTGGACGCTCTTTGGACCGAGAATACTGACTTCTTTAGTGGTCTAGATGTGGGTAGCAACGCCGTTTTAAGTCTGGGTGACATCAATCTGGACGGAAATTTGGATATGCTGGTGGGGAAGGGCTTTAGAGCCGTAAAATATTTTAGCTACGAGAATAACAGCTGGACGGAATATCCCGATTCATTATCAGCATTTACTTTTGGGCAAAATGCCACGCCAGCCCTGGCTGATCTCAATGGAGATGGTGATCTTGACCTCACTGTGGGGAATTATGATGGGACCTTTAACTATTTTGAAAACCTGAATATCGTAAGTGTTGGGAATGAAGGTGT
Source organism: Fidelibacterota bacterium (assembly GCA_018650795.1). Classification (GTDB taxonomy): domain Bacteria; phylum Fidelibacterota; class UBA8477; order UBA8477; family JABMPR01; genus JABMPR01. The sequence goes on along the minus strand of JABIFG010000192.1, from coordinate 29,658 downwards.
GCAGCCTAATTCTCCAACATTGTATGCTGCCTACCCTAATCCCTTTAATCCCGCAGTTACTATTCGCTACGAGCTCAATGAAACAAGAAACACCACTATCACTATTTACGACTTAAAGGGGTGCAGGATCACAACTTTATTGGATCAGAGCCAGGCATTTGGTACTCATGAGGTTGAATGGACCGGGCTTAATGGGCAGGGCCGGCGGGTTGAATCTGGTGTCTATCTTGTGGTTCTCGAAGCGGGTGGGAATAGTCATACTCAAAAGATTACCTATTTGAAGTAAAAAAAGAGCCCCGACAGGCATGTCGGGGCTCTTTGAGTATGAAACCTGTTTGGCTTCGCGAAAACAGGTTTTAGGTGAGGTCCATTTCCTTTACGGCGACTTTCACTCCAGAATTCATCTTGCGGCGTATATAAGAGAAGACCTCCAGGAGGGGCAGGTCCTTGGGACAGACATCGTCACAAGCCATCATACCGATACAGCCGAATACACCAATATCAGTTGAGACCAATTCGAACCATTCCTGCTCTCCACGGGTATCCCGGGGATCGAACATGAAACGACCAATCCGGTTCAAACCAGCAGCACCTAGAAAATCAGGATAAACCTGGGCTGTGGCGCAAGCTGCCACACAGCAACCACATTCGATGCAGCGTTCAGATTCATAGATTTTATTGGCTGTAGCATTGTCCATACGCTCTTCTTGAGCAGTTGGATCAAATTCCTTGGTGGTATGTATCCAGGATTCCAGACGTTTGGCCATGTCATGGAACCAGACACCGGTATCGACGGAAAGATCACCGAGGAGTTTAAAGAAGGGCAGTGGATACAATTCAATGGTATCTGCCAGATCAGCAGTGAGTGTCCGACAGGCAAGCGTGGGTCGACCATTGATCATCATGGCGCATGAACCACAGATACCAGCCCGACATACAAAATCGTACATGAGATCCGGAGCCTGCTTTTCTCTAATGCGATGTAGTGCAGTAAATAGATTTAAACGAGGAGTCTCCTCCAGCTCAAAGGTATCTATATGCGGCTCATCATTCTCTTTGGTGGGGTTATATCTGAATATTTTAAATGTCAGGGTACGTGCCATTATTTTGCATCCTTATAGGGTGATTCTTCACGCCAGGCTTCTTTAGGGAGTTTCACTCCAATAGGTTCACTTGTCTCATGTTTTCCCAGCGCTTTTTGCTCGGCATCGACTTTGGCGTTGTAGGCTTCAAGACTCAGATCCATATCGATCATCTGTCCGCCACCGTATCCACGATCACCTGGGGGTAAATCAAGTTGGCCAACAGGTTCATAGCTGAATTCAGGTTCATCAGCGCCAGTTTTCCAGGTTGCTAGGGTTCTATTCAACCAGTTTTTGTCATCTCTGGCTGGATAATCCTCGCGAGTGTGAGCACCGCGCGATTCAGTTCTCAGCAGTGCTCCCTTGGCGATAATGTAGGCCTGTTTTGCCATACCTTCAATCCGGAGGGCTTGTGAAAGTTCAGGATTCATACCGGGAGGATTTGATTTGACCTTCACATTTTTTACACGCCCCAATATTTCCTTTAGGCCGTTGACTGCTTTTTCCAAACCTTCACCAGTTCTGAAAATGTGAACATGATCTTTCAGAAGTTCAGCGATTTCGTCACGGAGGGCGTAAACATCTTCTTTGCCTGAATTGGTTAATAGATGCTCAATCAGGTCAGTTTGTTCCTTGCCAAATTTCTCAGCCAGAGAAACATTAGCTTTCAGTTCAGTAGCTTTTGCATAATCTGCAATTTCATCGCCTACGACCATACCGGCAACAACGGTTTCAGCCAATGAATTTCCACCGAGGCGGTTAAAACCATGCATATCCCAGCAGGCTACTTCACCCAGGGCGAAAAGACCCTTCATACCATAGGCATGTCCATCCTTGTTTACACGAATACCACCCATGGAATAATGTTGAGTGGGTCGCACAGGGATGAGCTCTTTAATGGGATTTACACCGATAAAAAACATACAGATGTCATAGACTTCACGCAGTTTTGTGGTCAGGTGTTTCTCACCGAGATGACGCAGGTCTAACCAGAGGTGTTCACCATAGGACGACTGCACCCCTTTGCCTTTTAATATGTGTTGTTTCATTCTTCGGGAAACCACATCCCTTGAGGCTAATTCCTGTTTTTCTGGTTCGTATTCGGGCATAAAGCGATATTCATCTACATCTAACAGGAGACCACCGTCACCGCGACAGCCTTCGGTTACCAGAATATCTGTGGGTACGATGCCTGTTGGATGGAACTGGACTGCTTCCATATTCCCAAGTGGGACCAATCCGGTCTGTAGTGCCAACCAGGACCCCGTTCCTTCATTAATAATGGCATTGGTTGATTCACCATAGAGTCGGCCATATCCACCTGTTGCGATGGCTGTGGCTTTGGATACATAAGCCATAATTTCGCCATCGCGCAAAGAGCGAACAATGGCACCAATACACTCGCCATCTTCATGAATGAGGCTTAAGGCTTCCATACGATCATGAATGGTGATATCAAGCTGGACAGCCAGATTATCCATAGCATAGAGCACGGTATGTCCGGTTCCATCTGCTGTATAGCAAGTCCGCCACTTTGCGGTACCGCCGAAATCACGGGCAGTAATGAGACCTTCTTTTTCATCATCTTCAACGATGGTGGTTTTTTTGCCCTTGATGTACACATCCCGAGGACCGCCTTCAACACGATTCCAGGGAACACCAAAATGAGCCATTTCGCGCATGGCTATGGGGGCATTATCTGCAAATATTCGAGCAACTTCCTGATCGGCACCCCAGTCAGAGCCCTTTACTGTATCAAGCCAATGAACGGTGGGATTATCACCCTTACCTTTAACAGAATTACCGAGAGAGGCTTGCATCCCGCCCTGAGCGGCGGCCGAGTGACTTCTCCTGGGTGGAACCAGGGAAAGCATGGTTACATCAAGTCCAGCCTGAGCGCTTGCAATAGCGGCTCTTTCTCCAGCCAACCCTGCACCAATGATGAGTACATCTGTGGTTATGACCTTCATGAGAGAATTCCTTCCAGTGGACCGGCCATGGCAATGACAGTGGCAGCACCTAAAATTGTATAAAACCAAAATAGAAAATAGAACAGGGCTTTGGCATAATTGCGAACAAAGAAGGTGTCCGCAAACCATTTTACCAGGAGACGATACACACCAATGGCCATATGGGCTACCACACTCACCATAAGGATGGCGTAGAGAATCCATAGACCACTTTCAACCCGGGCGCTGGCAACCTCCTGGGTTAAACCAACGGTTTGTCCAGCTACGCCCATATCAGTAAAGATATTCCACATGACCAGAAACAGGTGAAAGGCACCGGTAGCCAGTACGATCATACCGGTTCTTACCTGGGTGATCCACAGGGATGTTTCGAAGTGGTTGCGTAATTTTATATCTGATTTGGGATCCTGGTTCCAGCCCTTACGGGAGGCTTCAAGTTTATCACCCAGTTCGAGCATCTTTTTACGATCCCGCAGTTTTCCAGGAATCTTGCGTCCGGCCCAGATGAAATGAATAAAAAATACAATGGTAACAATAAATATGAGTGGTTGTGCCATGGGGACCGTATGCTCCATGAAGTAAGCCACATCTTCGTACAGTTTTGCACTCACCAGGATACTACTTTCAAGTACAAGGTGACCTAAAATAAAGAAAGCCAGGAAGGCTCCAGTGAGACCGCTGATGCGTTCATCCATAAGGGCTCTTTTGGCTTTTTGGAAAGCGCTACTCTTTAGACTATGTCGAGTTTCTGCTTTCGGGTATAGTTCAGTATCAATACCTGTCATGATACCAGCTCCGATCTATGTTTAAAGGCTTGAGTGAATTGCCGTTTCAATTGTTGGTTTTGCACAGGGTGAATATCAACTCCCCAAAACAAATTTCAAGTGTGAAGTATGCCCATCAACCATCATTTAGCTAATTGATGTGGATTAGTCATGATTGCTCAGAGCAAATATTAAACCATTCCCACTAATTTGTCAGATATTTTTAATAATCCAATTAATTCACATGTGCATATTAACTTCCCACATTCTATTTTGTCATCATCAATATGTTCATCAAATAAAGGAGTCTGCATGAAAGATCGAATGATTTCTCTGGATGTGTTTCGCGGTATGACCGTGGGACTAATGATACTTGTGAATAATCCAGGGAGCTGGTCTCATGTATATGCCCCGCTGCGTCATGCCAAGTGGCATGGTTGGACACCGACGGATCTGGTTTTTCCATTTTTCCTGTTTATTGTTGGTGTGGCCATGGCCCTCAGTTTTGGGAAGCGCATGGAAGCTGGGGCAGATGTAGCCGCTTTAAAGAAAAAAGTATGGTCCCGAGGAGCTATTATCATTGGTTTTGGATTATTCCTAAACGCGTTTCCCTTTAACATCCCCCTCAATGCACAAGCAGCTGCTGATTTCGAATTTCTCGATATTTTTCGTCGATTCCAGACTATTCGTTTGGTAGGCGTATTGCAAAGGATTGGACTTAGCTACCTGATTGGTGGTCTGATTGTCCTCTATTTCCGTAAAAACAGAGATCGTATCCTAGCTGTCGGAGTGCTGATCCTAATTTATGAGTTTTTTATGCGGGTTCCGATGTTGGATGGTTGGGGAGCGGGAAGTTTTGGTTTGGAAGATAATTTTGTGCGCTTTCTGGATGTCCTGATTCTGGGTGAGGCACATATTTATGGCGGCATGGGATTACCCTTTGATCCTGAAGGATTGTTATCAACCCTGCCGGCGGCAGCTACATTAATGAGTGGTTTTTGGCTGGGCGAATACCTTCGAAAACCTATCGACCATCAGGAAAAACTCAGCAATTTGAGTGTGGTTGGAATCATCGTGTTTTTTATAGGTTCGATGCTCAGTCTTATTGAACCCATCAACAAACAACTATGGACTGTATCGTATGTTATCACCATGGATGGTTTGGCTATCATGATGATAGTGGTGTCCTCTTACCTGATTGATGTAAAGAAAATGAATTTCTGGACCAAGCCTGCCATCGTTTTTGGTAGCAATCCCTTAGTCGTCTTTGTCGGGTCTGGAATAATTGGTCGTCTACTGGTTAAAATCAAATGGGAAGCTGCCGATGGTCAGTATGTCACGCTCAAGGGTAGTATTTATAATGGTTTATATACCCCCTATTTTAGTGATCTAAATGCTTCACTACTGTTTGCAATCACCTTTATTATGTGCTGGCTCGGTGTTTTATGGTATCTGTATTCGAAAAAGATATTTGTAAAGATATAGGTGTATTTGAACTAAAGTTTATTAGGGAAACTTCCAATGGGATTAAAAGAATATTTACTCTTGCTACTTATGCTTGTCAACAGCATCAACGGCCAAGTCGCTGGTAATGAAAAGCGCTATGTAAGTATTGGTTCTCTCCAGAGCCATTTTTCAGCATATGGGAGTGAGCGTGCCTGGAATGGCATTTACTATGAGGGGCTACGTTGGCCTGCAGATTTTCCCCTACAAGACAATTCAGTGATCAAACGGACCTGGCTGGCTGTCGAAGATTATTCCGATAGTGCTGGTACTTTCTATGACCACTACGGGCTTTACTTTTATCATAGTAATTATAGTAGTGATGTAGGAACTACACTCTTTCCGATTGAGTTAAGTCAGACCGCCAAACATCCCAGGCCACTTGTACGGGTGAATGGTATAAGTGGGAATTATTCGCAATTTGATATCATAGATGCCATTGACCCAAATCAAATTCCCGATAGAATCATTACTAATGTTGTTAATACGAGTATGGGGCTAACTCAGACTAGAGAGGTGCTGGCTTTTGGCCAGGAGTACCATGACAATTATTTCATCAAAATTTTCAGATTCACTAATACAGGAAATATAGATTATGATGATGATATTGAATTGACCGATTCACTCAGGGGTGTGCGCATAGGCTGGGGCACGCGCTACTCATGTGGTCGTGAGGCAGCCAGCATTTATGATGGTAGCTTGGCCTATGGAAAACACAACTGGGTAACTCGTCGGGGTGAGGACTATGCAGCTCATTATATGGAACCCATCACAGAACAGAACCCTATTGCTGATTGGTTGCGCGCTGCATTCTCTTGGATGGGACAATCAGAATATCTTCCATGGGATAATATTGGAGGACCAGATGCTCTTGGGGATGGGTGCTTGCTGTCCCCCCATTTCGTTGGATCAGTGGTCTTGCATGTGGATATCAGTAGCAACGATCCCGCGGATGACCTAAATCAACCAAACACGCTAGGATGGCATGCAGGAGATAGGTATCCATCTCTGTCCCAAGTGACTGAGGAAGAATATTTTGATAATCTCTACTCTTTCCTCTCCGGGAATCCTTACCCTGATGAAACTTTTGGGGGTATCAATCGGATGGATGATGCCCTTGAATCTATCACCCATAGGCTAGACCCCTACACCATTCATGGAGATGGTGGCGGAACCAATATGATGATGACTTATGGACCATATGACCTAGCACATGGGGAAAGCATTACCATCGTGGAGGCAGAAGGTATCAACGGACTGAGTCGGGAGCTTTGTCAGCAAATCGGAGAACGATGGAAACTCGCGTATGCTAATCCCGGTGATATAGGTCCCTTCACATTGCCCAATGGGGTTGAAACTGACAATTTGGATATCTTCAAAAATAGTTGGGTGTATACCGGCCAGGATTCCATCTTAAAAACTTTTGGGAGGGCTAAAAGAAATTTTGATTCGGGATTCCAGCTGGTTTTGCCGCCTCTTCCACCTTCCAGTTTCGATGTTCAATCGGATACCGCCCAAATTTTACTTTCCTGGGAAGCCAGTCCCTCAGAATTGACTCCCAGTTTTAATGGTTACCATATCTATCGAGCAGTTGGTAGTGATAGTTCGCCATTTCAGATTATCGCTGAGTTAGAACCAGGAAGTGTAAACTATACTGATACAGCGCTGGATTTAGGCCGCTTATACTTCTATTATATTGTGGCAGTCTCGGATGGGAGCGAGAACGCAGCCGGTGATGTAAATCCTGAAGGTCCCCTGAAAAGCAACAGATTCTATACTAAGACCACCCAGGGCGCTTTTCCATTGTCCCCCTCGCATCTAGATGATCTGGCAGGCGATTATCGATTCGAATTGGAACAAAATTTCCCCAATCCATTTAATCCTCTGACAAAAATCAAATATTCTCTCGATAAGGTGGCTGACATCAATCTTCGCATCTTTGACGTAAGGGGGCATTTGGTAAGACATGCGGCTTTGGCGAGCCAGAAAGCGGGTGAGTACGAGTTTCTGTGGAACGCCTGCAATGATTTTGGCGAAGCTGTCCCGACGGGTGTATACTATTTTCAGATTCAGTCAGCCCGAAAGACCGAAACTATTAAGATGCTGCATCTTAAGTAGGAATTGGATTGTAGTCAGAACCGTTTAATATTGAAATTCAAAATTTAGCATCCAGACCTCATGGTCCTCGTAACTGATCATGGTTGCAAACCGATCTGCAACAGCGATCAGCCTCAGGCCAAGTTGCCATTGTAGTTGATCATCAAATCTGTTTCGGTAAGGTCCGGAACTGATATAATCAAACTGGTTTATGATGCTTATGGCATCTCCCATGTTGCGGGGGAAGGGGTACCAGATATTTGCCAGAGATACACGGCGTTTATCAACATAAACTGATAAATGGTTATCTATCTGCGGTATCCCGACTGTCCCTGTGACAAAAAATGAGGATTTTTGAGCATAGGGGTCCTTGAGTTCATCATCCAGAATGCTGATAAAGCGTCTATAACCGTTCTCCTCACGCAATCGTTCACGATTTGTCTGTGAGAAGGCTTCCAGGTAGTTTGTCCATCCAAATGCCAGGCTGACTTTATATACCTCACCCCGTTCGGGTAATAATTGTAGCTTCAGCATCAGGTCTGCTTGGTTGATGGCAGATTCCGTTGCCCATACATTGGTTTCAGCACTAATGAACCAGATGGAAACACCTGTTTTAAGTTGTCGAATATTTTCGGTGTTTGGATCCCATCGACCTGAACCATAAACCCATGTTCTGGGGGTGGATGCAGTGGGTATATCAATCAACTGGTAGCGTGGTTTGATTTTTAGAAACGCAGCGTGTTGGCTTTTAATCAGATCAACCCTGTCCTGTTCTTGGCGAAGCCGGGCTTCATCCATTTTCAGAATATGATCCAGAGAATCAATAACGGCTTGCTTTCTACCCAGGGACAGACTGTCCATAGTGATTTTGTGTCGCAGGGAATCTGCTCTGAGGGCTTCAGTAGCCTGATGAGCCAGTTCCTGTTTACGAATGTTGGCTTCCAAGGATATTTGAATCTCCTGAGTCACCAGACGATGGTAGCTTGATTTTCCATAACTAATGAGACTATGAAAAGTCGAATCACCAGATACGTATCTCTCGGAAATCCTGACACTACGCAGATTCATATTGGTGGAAACCAGGGATTCGTAGTTATAGTTTTCTTCCAGCCGGTCTTTGTTCTCAGCTATTTGTTGTGTGGCGATGCTATGTACGCTTACTTCTACATATTGGGCAAAGTGCAAGCGGGCGTCATTGTCGGCTTCTTCTTGAGATTCGCTCGATTTACCAATCCCATAATAGAGGGTGTCAGATGTGAGTTCTCCGGCGCCGACCCATTTGGGGGCTCCATTTTGTGGAGATAGGATGTCATCGATGACAGGTGTACCAATGATTTCATCCAGATTAAAGGGTCGACCATGCACTGATCGGTCAAACTTTGTGGTATCGGGTTTGGGATTACCCCAGGCCATGATGCATGTACCCAGGAGGAGTAATATGGTAAAGCGTTTTGAGATAAAATGCCTCCGCTGTATAGCATGTATTCTAGTATTTGCTAGTGTTTAAGACAAGGTTTGATTCCGACAGGTGAGATCTGAGGGCGACCATTTTGCGCTCGATCACTTCTGCTCGAAATGACGAACCTGGAGTGACTCCGAATTTGATGATCTGAGTTTAATTTATGATCTATTCTTCATTGTGTCATGGGGGTACTTATGTTATGATTGCAGCGCTGTACCGAATAAACGGTTCAGGTCCAAACAGAAAGGATGCCCGTTGTGTCAAAAGGGGTAACAAAACAGAGCGAAGATTTTTCAAAATGGTATACTGATGTGGTCAGACAAGCCAAGCTGGCGGATTATGGTCCTGTTAAAGGAACCATGGTCATCCGACCGTATGGATATGCGATCTGGGAGAATTTTCAAGGCATCCTGAATCAAATGTTTAAGGACACGGGTCATGTTAACGCCTATTTCCCCATGTTTATTCCAGAGCACTTCTTGCAGAAAGAAGCTGAGCATGTGGAAGGCTTTGCGCCAGAAGTTGCTGTAGTTACACATGCAGGAGGCAAGAAATTGGATGAGGCTCTAGTCGTTCGCCCGACATCCGAAACTATCATCTGGAATATGTATAAGAAATGGATTTCATCCTATCGTGATTTGCCCCTGTTGATTAATCAGTGGGCCAATGTGGTGCGTTGGGAGATGCGGACGCGCTTGTTTCTAAGAACAACTGAGTTTCTATGGCAGGAAGGGCATACAGCCCATGCAACGCCGGAGGAATCCCAGGAAGAGACTTTGAGAATGCTGGAAGTCTATCGTCGTTTTGCTGAGGACTATATGGCCATGCCTGTGATAACGGGACAGAAAACGGAATCTGAAAAGTTTGCTGGTGCTGTAAGTACCTACTCAATTGAAGCCATGATGCGTGATACCAAAGCATTGCAAGCTGGTACCAGTCATAACCTCGGACAAAATTTTGCCAAAGCTTTTGAAGTGACTTTTCAGAATAAAGATAATAAAGAAGAATTTGTATATGCCACGAGCTGGGGAGTAAGTACCCGTCTTGTTGGCGGTTTGATTATGTCCCATGGAGATGATAAAGGATTAATCTTGCCTCCCAAAGTGGCACCCTATCAGGTTGTGATCATCCCCATTTTCCGGAAAGATTCCAAAGACCTTGTCATGGATAAGGTTGATGAGCTTGTCATCGACTTGAAGCAAGCCGAAATTCGAGTTCATGTGGATGATGATGAGAAGAGCTCACCTGGATTCAAATTTAATGAGTGGGAAATGTGTGGTGTTCCCATGCGCGTTGAGATTGGTCCCAAGGATATTGAAAAGGGACATGCTGTGGTGGTCATCAGGCATTCTGGAGTTAAACATTTCATCCAGTTGAATGAACTGGTGCAATTTCTGGCGGATCAACAGGATATTGTTCAGGATGAATTATTCCAACGTGCTCTGGATTTCCGTGAAATCAATACTCACACCGTGGACAATTGGGATGATTTCAAAGAGACTCTGGAAGCCAAAGGTGGTTTTATCAAAGCCTACTGGAATGGATCCGCTGAAGTTGAAGAGAAGATCAAGAACGAGACCAAGGCGACCATCCGCTGTATCCCTTTTGATCAACCCTCAGCGTCTGGTAAATGTATTTATACTGGAGAAGAAAGCTCGCAGCAGGTCATTTTCGCAAAGGCTTATTGATTTCCAGAAACCAGTTTTCAGCGTAGCCAAACTGGTTTCAATTTTGAAGTTTAATTGGTATTAAACCTGTTTGACTCGTTCCACTCGCTGAAAACAGGTTTTGAAAGAATTGCCCCTACCTATTGGTGGGGGCTTTTTAATCCTCCCAGACCAAGTAATGCTATTGGTGCATCGCTCCCTCTAGGCCAAATAGATCAAAGGGAGGTCTACTATAAAAATCATTGAATATCAAAACTATCAAAATGGCGTAGACTACAAAGCCCAATAGAATCAACCATTGTGCCTTAGAAGTTTTCTGAATTTCTTGCCGATCCTTCAGTTCGCATACTTCACCGGGACAGTACTGTGCCTTCTCTTTGTAAATCCAGGAGTAAACCTTACATCCCAGGCAAATACCGAATACTGATTCAAAGAATAGGAAGATGAGACAAATTAAACAAATGAGACCTGTAATCGGACTATATGAGTTAACCATGACAATCAAAATAAACATAACAAGCGCCATAATAATTCCAATGTACCATGCGAATTTCTTCTGCTGAGCACCCACATATTCAGGGGTCTGATTTCTGACAATCAATCTACCTATAATGAGGGTAGGGGAGTATTTCGGGTTGATAAAAACACGAATCAACATGTCTGTCAGGAAAAAAGTAACCGCGTATTTCAGGGGAGTAAAGTTACCTGCACCAGCCGCTGCTTGAATAGAAAATAACATGACCAGGAAGAGTATCCCGGCAGTTGCCCTGATTTCGCGTTCATTTAAGACAGGGATGCTATATCCTTCAACATCCTCTCCAAATTTTATAATTTTACTCAAACTTCTCCCGTGTAATTCAATTTGTTTATTTGTGTAAGATGGTTTTTTGTGTTATTCGTGGCGCAGGGATTCGATGGGATCCAAGCCGGCTGCTTTGTAAGCGGGATAAATACCGAAAACGATCCCAATAAATGAGCAGACACCCAATCCAATGAATACCCAGTCAATGGGTATCACGGGCGCCACATTTTTCATGACCAGGGTCACCATATTTCCCACACCAATTCCCAGCATTACACCAATAACACCCCCGATCAATGAAAGGAAGACGGCTTCCAGTAAAAATTGGAAAAGGATGTTATTTCGTGTTGCTCCAATGGCTTTGCGTACACCGATTTCTTTGATGCGTTCACTTACTGAAACCAGCATGATATTCATGATGCCGATGCCAGCCACTACAAGTGCTATTACACTTACAGCGCCAGCAAACATCTTAATGCCAGCAGTAAAGGAGCCAAATGTATCAATGAGGGCGTCATTGGAAGTTACTTCAAAATCGTTTTCATCCATGGGTCCCAGTCCGCGGACTATTCGCATTTGATCAACGACTTCCTCTTTAATCAAATCAAAACTTTCAGCATCTGGAGCTTTAATGGAAATACCAAGCGAGGTCCAACGGCTGCCAAAATATTGGAGATATGTGGTCATCGGGATGATGACAAAATTATCCTGGCTTTGACCAAACATTTCACCTTTGCGCTGGAGGGCACCAATAACATCAAATCCAATTCCATTAATACTGATTGTTTGATTAACAGGATCTTGGAATGGGAATAGCTTTTGAATTACATCAGTAGCCAGCAATACGACCCGGCGACCATATTCAATATCCTCAGGGATAAAGTTTCTGCCATAGTCAAGTTTGTGATTTAAGGCTTCCAGGCCGAACTCATCCACTCCCTGAACACCTACATTGGGGTTAGTCTTTTCCTTTTTGAATCTGATCGTCTTGCCACCAGTCCCATCTTGAGCACTGACAAATTCAGCACCTACCATTCGATCTCTAAGCTCTAGAGCCATATCGTAGGTGATGTTGGGACGGCTCCAATATTTCCGCCTACTATTGTGATCACCCATCTGGAGGACTGGAGATTTCTGGACAAAAATCACATCAGAACCGAATACATTTAAGCCTGAATTAATAGATGATTCCATTGTGCGGATGGCAGTCATCACGGCAATAATAGCAAATACACCAATCACAATACCCAGCAAAGTAAGAATGGACCGAAGTAAATTGTCCCGAATCGCTTCCAGGGCCATAAAGAAGGCATCATTCAGTGTTTTTAAGGAGGTTCTTATATACATTGACAATTGTCCTCGTCATCCCGAGCGGAGTCGAGGGATATGTTATTACTGTGACTGGAGTTTTTACATTCTGATAGCAAATGGAGGAAATTCCATTCTTCATTAATAAGAGCTTTCTTTTTCTCTCGACTCCAATTTTTAATTTGCTTCTCAAGTAGAATGGCGTCTTGAATATCTAAGAAATCGGTAATCCAAAGCAATATCAAGGGTCGTCTAGAATGAGTATAGCCCTGGAAATTTCCTTCATGATGTTGGGCTAATCGATTTTCTAGATTGCTGGTTACTCCAGTGTATAATGAGCCATCAGAACATTCTAATGTGTACACTTGTCCCTGTCTCATTTGTTCGATATCCCTCGACTCCGCTCGGGATGACAATCTGAAGTCATATAAATAACAACTAAAATCATTGGACTGAACTATTCATATCTCAGGGCTTCGATGGGATCCAATTTGGCTCCCTTTCGAGCAGGTGCCAAACCTGCAAAAAGACCTACTCCAGCACTGAGTGCAATGGCCATAAATGCCACTCCAAATGACATGTTAGCTGGGAACAAGAATTTGCTTATCCCCATGCTAATCAAAGTTGAAATGATCAGACCTACTAATCCCCCCGAAGCCGTGATGAGCATGGCTTCGATAAGAAATTGGCCCTGAATCTGACTCCTGGTAGCACCGAGTGCTTTGCGTACGCCGATCTCTCTGGTACGCTCCTTTACAGAGACGAACATAATGTTGGCAATTCCAATTCCACCGACAAGGAGGGAGAGAGCGGTAATTATCATGCCTGTTCCACCGATAGCCATCTTGATGCCTTGGTACGATTGGCGGAAAGCATTTTGCTGATTAATGGCAAAATTATCCTTTTCTCCAGGTTTAAGACCTCGCAATACCCTGACAACACCCCGAAGTTCTTCTTTGGCATCATCCACGAGGTGTTCCGGGACCTTAACTGTGATACTTCTGCGCCCCCAGGGACCATGAAAAATTTTATTAAAGGTTGCCAGAGGAATGATCACCTGAGTGTCATTTGAAAATGCTCCCATGAATTTTCCCATTTCAGCGAGAACACCAATCACTCTGAATCGTTTCGAGCCTGCGAAGATCATTTTATCTACAGGATTTCCCTGAGGAAATAGAGTCTTAGCAACTTCAGAACCCAGCAGTACTACCTGAGCTCCTGTCCGATCCTCAGATTCAGTAAAAAACCGACCGTACTCCACATCCACCGTGGATACCTCGGGGTAGTTTGCGGTGACACCATGTATATAGATATTTTCAGCGGATAATTCTTTATAACTAAGGTTTGCAGATCGCCCTCTTTCTGCGGCAACAACCATGGCATATTGTGAGCGCTCCTTGATCTCATCAGCCATATCCAGCTCGATGCGGGGACGGTTGCGAAGTGTCCACCAATCTTCATCACCAAACCAGGGCCATTTTTCAACATATAGATTACCACGTCCCAGAAATTTCATGCTATCCTCAAAAAGACCATCAACCCCATTGATAAGGGTAGACATAAGGGATACCGCGATGATCCCGATTACTATCCCAGTTCCAGTAAGGATTGAGCGGGTCTTGTGGCTCCACAATTCAGCTAGAGCAATGCGCAAGTTTTCCCAGAAGAAACTTTTCATATTAATAACCTTCTGGGTCTTTTGTTACTCTCACGGACACTAGTTATGTCATCCCGAGCGGAGTCGAGGGAAAGATGCCTACTGTGGGTGGAGTTTTTACATTCTGAGAAAAATTGAAGTACATCCCAATTTTCAGTGATGAGGGCTTTCTTCTTTTGTCTGCCCCAATTTTTTATTTGTTTTTCGAGAAGAATAGCATCTTGAATATCCATAATATCAGTATTCCAGAGCAGTTTTAATGGCCGTCTCGAATGAGTGTATCCAGGGAAATTCCCTTCATGGTGTTGAGCCAATCGATTTTCCAGATTACTGGTTATTCCCGTGTATAATGAGGCATCAGAACATTCTAATATGTAAACTTGTCCCTGTTTCATAATATAGATATCCCTCGACTCCGCTCGGGATGACAAACGTTGAAATCCAGATGAGAATTCTTTTTCAAGTTTAGCTTTTGCCTCGCTTTGTGAGTTCGTCTACGGCGATCTTGCCATCGAGAAGTCTTACCACGCGGGAAGCATGAGCGGCAATATGCTCCTCATGGGTTACCAGAATAATGGTGTTGCCCTGTTTATGAAGCTCATCAAAGAGGGCCATGATTTCCTCACCCGTTTTGGAGTCGAGATTTCCTGTAGGTTCATCAGCCAGAATAATTGCTGGATTGTTGACCAGTGCTCTGGCCACGGCGACACGTTGTCGTTGCCCACCTGATAGCTCATTGGGTTTGTGACTAACTCTATCACCCAGGTTTACCCGTGTGAGGGCACTAATAGCCATATCTCTACGCTCATGTGCTTTAATTTCACCATTGTAAATCAGAGGTAATTCGACATTTCGCAAACTGGTAGATTTTGGTAAAAGATTGAAGGTTTGAAATACAAATCCGATTTTTTTATTGCGGATATGTGCCAATTCATCATCACCCATAGTTGCTACATCGATGCCATCCATGAAAAACTCACCTGAAGTTGGTGTATCCAGACAGCCTATTAGATTCATGAGGGTGGATTTGCCGGAGCCAGATGGACCCATAATGGAAACATATTCATTCTTTTCGATGGACACAGAGACTCCATCAAGTGCGCGAACTTCCGTATTTCCCATTTGGTAAATTTTATATAGATCTTTGACCTGGATTAGTGACATTTAACCCCCAAGGATGGTAATTCAAGCAAACGATAAGTGGTTGATGAGAAGACAGAATACAGTGGACAGCAGATAGTAAAATTCATAGGGGCTAATTCTTTAGTGTTTATTTCATTCATAATTATTTAATATTCTTAATATAAGCAGTGAGATTTTTTGAGCCGGGCTTTGCATCGTTACTACTGTTTACCCTCTACTGCATTCTGATTTCACTTTATCGATATCCCTCGATGGAGCCTGTACTGAGCGAAGTCGAAGTACTCGGGATGACGAGAAAAAGGTTATTGATTTGAAATATCAGAGCCAATTTCCCTAATCCTGCTTATCCTCAGCATTGAACTTTTTACGTTTGGTGACCTTCACTTTGTCACCATCATTCAAACCACGGCTAATTTCTTTGTAAGGACCAGTGACAATTTCATCATCCAATTCCAGGCCGGAGACAATTTCAAAATCACGCTCTCCAATAATCCCAGTGACTACTTCACGTTGAACCACTTCTTTGCCTTTGCCTTTTTCACTATCTACCAGGACAAATACGACTTCAACTGGTTCGAGATCTTCATCCTCTTCATTCATGCTGCTGTCAGCACGGGAAAGCTCCTTATCCTGCTTTTCCTGGAGTTGTTTGGGCTTTCTCATGGTGATGCTCTGTATGGGTACAAACAAGACGTCATTTTGAACATCTGAACGGATGTCAACTGCTGCGGACATACCTGGGCGAATTTCCTTTGGTGGATCTAAAAGGCGAATCTGAACCTTAAAGTTGGTCACCTGATCTAGACTTCCCTGTCCAGCATTCTGGGCACTATGGGCAATTTCAGTGACGATGCCCTGAAACATGGTATCTTGAAGTGCATCTATTTCAATTTCAGTAGTATCCCCTAAGGCAACATCCACTACATCATTTTCATTCACATCGACCAGAACTTCCATTTCGTTCAGGTCGGCAATAATCATAATAATGTCCCTACTGAAGGAAGATCCAAGAGCCATCTCGCCAACTTCCTTGTTTACCAGGGTGACTGTTCCAGACATGGGAGCAAACATCATAGTCTTTTTATAGTTATCGTTTGATTGAGCCAGTGCAGCCTCAGCCTGTTTCTTAGCTGACAAGCTCTGTTGATAACGGACAAGGGCTCCCTGGTAGATAAGCTCGCTGACTAATTTCTTTTGGAATAGTTCGAACTGTTGGTTTTTTTCAAGTTCAGCCAGGGATAATGAAGCTTCTGAGGAGGCCAAAACCTGTTCAGCGCGATCAACGTCTGCCTTATAGCGGGTGGCATCGAGTTGTGCCAGAAATTGTCCCTTCTTAACCCAATCTCCTTCTTTGACAGCCATACGGATCACACGACCGGCAACATCGGCACTGACATCAACTTCAACAACGGGTTGAATTCTACCGGAAGCAGCAACCTTATGGACGACCTGTCCACGCTCAACCTTTGCAGATTGGACGTCTTTGCTGTTCCCCTGCTCTTTCTTTACTGCGAAAAATCCGATGATACCGATGACTACAACAGCAAGGACGATGATAATTATTTTCTTTTTGGACATGTCAACCTCTTAACGTTTTCCCATGAGCTGGAGCAGTCCTGCCTCAGCTACTTTCAAATTGTGCTGTGTGCGGATTAAATTCGATTTAGCATCTTCATAACTTGCCGTTATCCTCAAAACATCCAGGATGGACAATGAGCCAATTTTATATTGTTCTTGTGCCAATAAAAGATCCTGTTCGGAGGCAGTCAGAATGAGTTGAGAAATTTTTACCGACTCCTTCAATGCATCCATTTGCTCTAATGTTTGAGCCAATTCTTTGCGGAGATTTCTGGCCGATAAATCATAGTTTTCTACTGCCATTTTAGCGTTGATTCTACCCTGCTCTACCCCACGACTTGTACGGGTTCCGTTAAACAGATTCCAGCTCAGGGAAAGTCCAGCAGACTTTGTTGAGGTAGTTTCACCAAAGACATCACCCATGGCTGCAGCGCTATTACGATAGGATGCAGAGAGGCCCAGAGAGGGCATGTAACCGGATTTGGCAATTTTTACATTATAGGCCATAATCTCTTTGTTTTGTTCCAACAATCTGAGTGAGTGATTTGAGCTGAGAACCTCATCCATGATCTGATCAACTCCTGGAATTTCGACTTCTTGCCAGACTGGTTCTGCCAGTGTGAGAGCAGCGTTAGCTTCGCGACCTAGAATAATGTTGAGGTTGCGAGATTTCGACTGGAGGTCAAGCTCACCATTGATTATCTGTAGACGAGAGTTTTCTATATTCACACGGGTTCTCAAGGTGTCGTTTTGTGAGGCAGCCCCCAGTTTGAATCGCTCAAGAGTGAGCTGATGTTGATACTGACTGGTGGTCTGGTTCTCACGATAGACATCCAGGAGTTGTTGAGTAGATAGATAGCTATAGTAGGCAGCTTTGACCTGATAAACTGTATTAACCTCATAACTCTCGTATTGAATACTCGCAGCATCCTGAGCAACTTTGGCTGATTTGAGAGTATTCCACCAGGCGCCACCGTCCCAGATGTTTTGAGAGAGAGTAAGTGAACTCGAATAGCCCTCATTCCAACCGGTTCCGAATAAATCGGTACTGGCACCTGAGAGAGAGAAATTAACAACAGGTAAAACCATACCTATGTTGCTCTTAGCTTGTGAAACGCTTCGATCGGTCTCAAAGCGGTTGATTCGTAGTGATTGATTGTGTTCTAATCCGATACGGATACAATCATCAAGGGTTATTGGTGAACTTGATTGACCAAAACCCGATATGCTGGTTAGAAAGAGTAGCAAAGACCCTAATATTCTTAAATGCATTGAATTTCCTATCATAAGTAAAATTTTAGTTAATTGGTGCGTGGGGGTAGGCATTTAACCTATTACCATACTGTTGGCTTTCATGAGGGCCGCTCCAATTGAGACAAGAATA
The DNA here is from genome assembly GCA_018650795.1 of Fidelibacterota bacterium. Lineage (GTDB taxonomy): Bacteria > Fidelibacterota > UBA8477 > UBA8477 > JABMPR01 > JABMPR01. The sequence goes on along the minus strand of JABIFG010000192.1, from coordinate 11,241 downwards.
AGCCAGGGAAGTCCCACTGCCATGATGCCTGTGGCTGTTGATTTGTTATAAAGTGTGGCAAAGCCAAAACCCATGACCACCATGCCCCAGATACGGAATACATCGAGTTGGTTGAGAAATTGCTTGAAGAAGGAGTCAATTTCATCAAACATGAGTCCTGGACTTAACACAAGATTTGTAGAATCCTTCATAAGGATTAAGGGGGTTTTGACCATGAGCTCCAGAGTGCCAACTCCTGGGATACTGTTCATAAAAAATCCGTTGCCACTGATGAGGTAACTCATCATCACAACAGTAAATATTTGGAAGAACTTGACCTGTCCCCCCATCCCAAAATTTCCTACCATTAGCAAGATGGCTGAAAAGAAAGCCGTCATAGCAAATATTGATACAGGAATAAGTGGATATCCCCATAGGTTGCGCAATGCCCAGGGGTTCTCTCTGGCGTCTTCAACTTTTTCTTGATAGCCTGAGATCTTTTCAAGCATAATCGTCTTTTGCTCATCAGAATAGTCTGGATTGTTGGAGATAGCCCTTTCGGTCTGAATAAGTCGATACTGGCCTTCATCGATACTTATATCTCTATAAAAGAGAGGTAAAATCGCAATACCTGCAGTAACTATAAGCAGGGGGTAGAGCCAATCTTTATATGAAACCCCATTGGATAATCCGTCAAAGGCTTTGCTTGGCGTAAAAAATAAATTTACGATCCGTTGAATTAATGATATGTTTTCCATGAGATTTAACCCTCTTGCAATAGTGGATCGGAATAGGTGTCATTTCATCCAGCTGAAGTGTGCCGATCCGACGCACTTCGAACTTCCTTTACATCGGCAATCAATATGCCACTTGATCGAGCCAGGGGCAATATTTGCTAAAACTATAAGCCAGTAGAAGCACTAACTCACTTCAGTACGAAATGATCCTCTTGAAAGCGTGATGTCTCAGCTTCCAGGACATCATACTTCATGGTAAAGATATCTTCATCATCTTCATCCAGAAGTCTGATAACAAACCTTACGATATCACCTTCAGGTCGTGACCACTCCTTATCCTTTTTAATGGCCTCATAGATGACATCCACAAGAGAGGGGATACCTTCCACATCGGATTCATCATAGCCGAGTTTCTTACTGAGATCTTCTCTAGCCTTTGAGATCTTGGATAAGGCGGTGGACTTACTCGTATAAAACTCCTCCACGACGATGCGACTGTCTGAATCTTCCGGATAAACTGTGGTGACTACTTTTCGGGCTTTATGGCCATTAATATTTTTTTCGTAGCCCAAAATTTCGCGCACCATCTTGGGGAGATCATCTATATCATTTTGATCTGACCCCATATCAATATGAGTTTCATGATCGTCTTCCTCGGAGGATTTTTGATCACGAACTTTTTCGAAAGATAGGGGTTCATACGTTTCAGATTCTCCGTTGTATTGCCACTGAATTTCATCGCATAAGTTGGTTAGAATTGCCTCAGTACTTTTCCCATCTGAATCACTCATAATTTTAACAAGTGCGTTATGCATCTTGACCGTGGTGGTTTCCTTTAGTTTACAACCTGAGAGATAGCTTGAGGTCATCGTTGATATTTTTCCAACAACGGGAATATCGATAACGGTTTTTTCCTCAATGTGATATTCATTGTCACTGGCATAAAGGGGTAGGGTGTAGGTGAAAATTCCCAAGATAATGGCGATGATTAATGCTGTTTTTGTTTTCATAGTAAGCTCTCTTTCTACAAAGTTCCAGGGATTTATCCCGTTGGTATATTTTTTCGATACACGTACCATATGCCATAATAAAGCAAGGCGGATACCAAAACAGAGATGGCTGTATCAGCATTGAAGATATATGCCCAGAAATTACCATATGCGACGATGCCCGTATCTAGACCATTTTCTATGGTTTCCCATTGGTCGATAATCACCTGATTGAAACCCCAGAAGAATTTCCCAATGGTTATTAAAAAGGCGGCACTTTGGAATATGATTGCCCAGCTAATGGAGAATAGGACAGGGGCCCCGATTCCTACAAGCAGGGGTCTGCCTTTCACATAACTACCCACCAGCATGAGGAACAGAGCCAGAGGAGCCATGTGGATAGCAGCAAAGATAAGGTATCCAAACCAGTCCCAGATTAGTCTCAAATATGATACTTGACCCAGTACAAGCCCGGCCAGGAAAGTGAAAGGTTCACCCATGATCCAGATTGCAATTCTCAAAAAGACCAGATATTCGATGGATAGAAACAGAGTTAATCCAATGACACCTATTAATCCAGCAGCTATCTTTGAACCCAAAATCAAATGATCATTGACTGGAAGACTGCGGTAAAACAGGGTACTATTATCTGCACGCTCTTTGTAGAGGGCATCTGAGAAATAAAACATACTCAGGAACAGGATAAATGCGAAGGTACCCATCATACCAATGCGTAGACCGAATACAACGGGAGCGGCCACATTACTGAGTATTTGTTCCACGCTGCGAGGTGCATTTTCACCATCTATGGTAATTTCAACATCGCTCCCATTCATTCGAATATCTACATCCACTTCCTCATCATCGTTGATTTGGAAATCATCTAATAGGATATGACCCTCTTCCTCCAATTCTTGGTTGAAGAAGTCCGAACCACGGGATACGGAGAGTAGCATGAGCAGGTTTAAAAAAGTGATGACTAGAATGGTTCCAATGATGACTCGTTGCCATTCCAGCCATTCACGTTTGAGCAAGACGATTAAGGGTTTCATGCTTCACCTCCCATTAGAGCAACAAAAATGTCGGCAACGGAAGGGGTTTGGATATCTCCAAGACCAACCAATGCTTTACTCTCGGTATTTTCAAGTAAAAAGACTCTACGTCCAAGGATACCATATTCGCTCATTGGTTTAAGCTGTTCTCTCAGCTCATCCGCCTGATCGGCTGGTATGGTTAATTGGGTAAAACGTTCTCCTAGCTCCTCTATGCTGGCATAGAGCAGGATCTTACCCTTGTTGATGAAAATGACATCACTGAGGATATGTTCTACTTCTTCAATCTGGTGAGTAGAGATCAAGATGGATTTCCCTTCATCGAAATAATCTTCCAGCACGCTGGTATAGAGTTGCTTTCTAAAAAGAATGTCCAGACCATGAGTTGGTTCATCCAGGATGAGTAATTTAGTGTCAGCAGCCAGTGTAACCGCTAGATGCAGTTGTGTCTTCATCCCCTTACTCAAAGTCTTAATCTTTTTATCCATAGGTATGGTGGTCGATTTAAGAAAGCTTTCTGCTTTATCACGATGAAAGCCAGGGTGGATGCCTTCAAGGAAATTGAGCAGCTCTTTAACCTTCATCCAGGAAGGCAAAACAGCAATATCATGGATAACACCTGTTTTACCCATGAGCTCGGCTCGTTGAGTACGTGGCTCACAATCTAGAACCTTCGCTTCACCCTGATAATCCAATTCACCGGTGATGGCGCGGAGTAGTGTGGTTTTACCTGCGCCATTGGGACCAACCAGACCGACGATTTTTCCGGGTGGAATTTGAAGATTGACAGCATCTAGGGCTTTAAGATCTCCATAAGATTTTGTAATGTTTTTTAATTCAATAAGGGCAGACATCAGACTTCCTCCCTATAATTATTTTGGATGAGTTTAATTAAATCTGCTTGAGAGATAGAAAGCAATTGAGCCTCATGGATCAGGGCTTGAATGGTTTCATTTTTAAAGCGATCACTAGCACTTTGATTGAGCTGTTTAGGTGCACTTTTATGGACAAACATGCCAAGTCCTCTTCTTTTTTCCAAGAGACCCTCCTGAATAAGTAATTGAGTTGCATTTAAAACGGTCTGAGGATTCAGGCCATACTCTACTGAGATCTGTCTTACAGATGGTATTGCCGTTTCAGCCGGCAACGCTCCTGAGAGAATGTCCTGGCGAATAGACTCAGCCAGTTGTTGGTAGATCGGTGTTTTTTGATCAAAGTTCATTTTCTTTCACCTCTTTTGGTGTTCTACATTACTATAACACCAACACAAGATGATATGCAAGAACTATTTTAAGCCTTGCTGATACACTTGTAGCTCAATTTTCTCTTACGAGTTGGCTGTTAAATAGTGGAGCGTGGCAATCCAAATTAATGATAGAAATAGGTAGTGGTTTTTTCTAAGTTCGACGACGATCATGATTACGGGAAGTCATGAATTGACATCGAGGTATTGAAAAAACAGTTACTTGCTACAGGGGCCTGTAATTCTGCTTCAACTTGAAGCGATTTACCATGGGACTCACCTGAACTTCAATTTCACTTTTTCTGCTTCAGAACAATGCTCAATTCCAATGGTACCCCTCATGGGGAAATCGTGGTCGCGGGAAATTTATGGGATTAACTAAGTATTAAAGAAGAATGAACAATAAGGGCTATAGCCTCGTTGAGGTTATGTTATCTGCAGTACTGCTATCAGTAGTGTCTGTAGGATCATACCAGGTTTATTCGCACGTTCGCTGGGAAGCAGATCAGGGGATGCGTGATCAATTGGCCTGGACCAACATGGCTACCCGCATGGCCATCGCCGTGGATATGGATTATTTTACCATTCAAGATAGTATGCCTGAGTTCTCAGTTCCGATTACCCTGGACGGGATACAGGGCTACCGAACCACAACGGTGCGAGGCGTAGATGACCCCTTTGACGGTGTTGCCCCCATGGATACCACGCTTCCTGATTATCTCAAAGTAACTGTTATGTTTGCCTGGTTTGAACCAAAAAACATCAGGGATAGCCTGAGCGTTAGTATTTCAGAAGAACGTGGTTGGGCATATTAAGTGATGAGCGGTTTCCCCAACAACTAATAATCAGATCATTTGCAAAGTAATGAATAAAAAAGGCGAGGATAACTTCCTCGCCTTTTTTATATATCTCAGGGCAAGCCCTTACAAGATGTTCCTACTTGATGTAAGCCATCTTGATGGTTTTCGAATATCCACCAGCCTGTAGATGATAGATATAAATACCGGTGGCTACAGGTTGTCCAGAATTATCCAGACCATTCCATTCAACTTCATAACGGCCCACATTCTGATTTCCATTAACCAGAGAGCGGACTTCCTGACCCAACATATTGTAAATCACAAGATGAGCATCGCCTCTTTCAGCAATATCATAGCGGATATTCGTGGTTGGGTTAAAGGGGTTGGGATAGTTCTGTTGCAGACTGAACTCTGTAGGTGCTGGTAGACCGATATCAATCACGCTAACCAGGCACTGAGCCACAATTTCAACACCGCCAGGACCGGAAATAATCAGGTCTTCTACAGCAAAATCCATAGAACCTGTGGCGTTTTCATCGATGACCTGAACAGGAACATCCATGAGCAGACCAGAGGCCAGATCAATCATATTTCCAGCAAGATCGATGGCCAGAACGCGCATGGTATTGCCATTCACAGAAGTAAAAACTCCAACGGATTGATTGACTTCAGCCAGGACAGGAATACCCAATTCCACAGTAGTGGGATCAAAAACAAGGTCTGCCTGGAATCCAGCAACCATCTCAAAACAATCCACTGTAACAGGGATAGTCTGCCATTCACGCGTATTGTTCAAGGTGATTGGTGCAATGGTGGCAGTGATATCCTCAATCAGGGGGATGTCCTTAGCCAGACCACCTGTATTGAGAACAGCTTCAATTAATACCACTACATCAAGCACGTTGTGGTTACCATCTCCATTGAGATCCATGAGGGCCAGTTCATCAAATGTCGGATCGGGCCCTGTTTCAGTAACGATTTCAATAAATCTAGATACATCCAGAATGTTGAGGAATCCATCTCCATCCAGATCACCAAGGAGTATGGTTGATTCAACCACAAAGGGAGTGAGTTCTTGATTGTCAAAATCACCACCATTGGGTCCAACTAGAATATTAACGCCATGCAAGACTTGATAATATCCAGGGACATAGATTCCATCACCGAATGTATCATTCATTTCAAACACATAGGTTCCAGGCTCTAGATCTACAACCCATTCATAGAGCGTGCTAGCTTCTGTCATATCACCAGGAGCAATACCGGCCACAATTTGTGTGCTGGAATTATAAATATTCCATGATAATTCAAGAGGATAGGTATCTGTCAAGACCTGAACAATAACAGGTTTTGGTCCGACCCACACATCGGCACTAACAGCAGCACCATGGTTGGGAACTTCATCAAATGCGGAGATTTCATATACATAATGTCCGTCTGGCAAAGCGTAGTCCATAAAGCTCCACTCAAACACATCGACAGTGGAGATCAAAGCACCATTTCGTCTGACTTCAAGACCTTCAAGGTCATAACAGGGAGAACCGTCCATGTTAAACAGAGGATCCTGCCAGGTCATGGTTACAGTATGACCGGTGTCCTCAACGTACAGTCCAGTAGGGGGAGCGGGAGCCATATTAGCACGCGCTTCAACTAGGTTAGTTGGAGCAGATTCTTCGCCATTATCATAAGTGGCGGTTACCTGATAAAAGTAAGCCAGGTCTTCTTCAACTGCATCATTGTAGATGGTCTCAGTCGTTGTGCCGACTACGCTACCATCGCGATAGACGTTATAGTGTGTGATGTCTTCAATTTCGCGCATTTGGTTAATCTCATCTGGCAAACCCAAGAAATGAGGAGCGATATCAGTTTGTACATTGAGTTGGGAGATTGCTTCCAGTGCGTCCGATTTGCTCAATTGACCCAAAGCCACCAGTTTTTTTAACTCGTGGACCGGATTTTCGCGCGTGATGAGCCTTGCGGTCTCTGACATAGCGACAGAAATTTCATAATTACCGGAGTTTGTTCCAAAGCCATCAACTACAACAAAATATACCCCTTCTGGGAGGAATAGGTTCAGCAATTCAGAAGGTGCTAATGTAGCTGGTGATTCCGGGCAGGAGCCAAAGGGGCCATCATCATCATGATAATCTATTCCAATTCTTGCAGCTTCTCCAATTCTTCCATCATCATCTACAACGCAAACTGCATTAAAAACCTCAAGTCTTGTGTCATAGTCGGTTGTCGGCCCGCACAAAGTGATATCAACATTGCCATCCACTGGCATAAACAGCTGATAAGCATAATCATCAGTATCTCCTCCAAAATCGGAAACATTAAAGTCATCACCCATACCAACTGTGCTTCCAGTCGCCTCAAATGGCAAAGAGGGGATTAACTCATCAGCACAATCCATGAGAGGTGGTGCTGGGTTACCAGGCACTCTCCAGGTTAGTTCGACGTGATCATCAAAGAAGCCATCGGCACGTAGTTCACTTGGTGGTACTTCTCCGACCAGAAGCTGAATTCTCTCGGAGTTGTCAGATTCCATATCGCCAGTATCAAATGATGATACAACATACTGGTAGGCGCCATCAATCAGGTTCTCTGTATAGGTAGAGGTAGGTGCTGTGACTGTTGCGGCATATTCACCATCACGATAGACATAGTAACCTGCAAGATCGTAGTCAGTATTATCATTCCAATCTAAAGTGATATCATTGGTGATATCATCCACAGTACCAACCAGACCAGTTGGTATCATGGGCTCATGATTCATGGGTACACCTTCAACCTCAGAAGAGGCCGACTCACCATCATCGTAGATTGCTGAGACGCGGTAAAAATAGCTTGTTCCATTCACCAGTGGAAAATCAGTGTAAGCCAATGGCAGGGTATCAATAACAGCAATCTGATTACCTGCTTCAATAAGAACTGGTGATGCTTCGCTGCGATAAATACCATAATTCATTAGCTGACGTAAATCACGTAATGTGTTGAAATCAGTTGGACTATAGTCCAACTCGATGGAACTGGGATCAATTCCAAGACGTAGTAATTTTCCGATATCTTCTGTAAGACCTGGTGGTACAAATTCGGCTGTCGCCTGAGTAGTTTCCTCCCAAATATCCAGAGTATATGTCCCAGTGTTGGTGCCAAAACCATCAACGATTACCAGGTAGGTGCCTGGATCCAGATACACCCCGGTTAACTCAGATTGCAGTCCGCAAGCATCATCATTTGCATAAATAGTTGCTGTTTCACAATCCTCAGTGAAGACAGCTATGCGTGAGTCATAATTGGTTCCAGCGCACAACGAAATCGTGTAGGTCGAAGGAACCATAACGTTGAGTTGGTAGGCGACATCTTCACCATCAAAACCCAGGTCAAAATCATCACCCATTCCAAGATTGGTTCCGGTTGTATTGAAGGGGAGGGATGGAATTGGAAAATCCGCACATTCTACCAGGGCTGGAGCTTCTGTTCCTGGAACAAGCCAGGATAAATCAACGGTGCCATCAAGACCTGAGGTTGCTTCTAGAAACATGGGCGGTAGATGAGATACTACATCAAAGAAGTAGAGTTCTGCTGGAGAACCTTCTGGTGAGAAGCCCTCATTTCCTTCGGAATCAAATGCCATGATATAATATCCAACCGTGCTTCCCACGGGTTGACCAGGGATGCCACCGGAATAGATTCCATCACCCATATCACTCAGGGATGCAGTTGAAAATGTGCCGCCATTCACATTATAAAAGATGATGGCAAAATCCATTTCAACATTATCAGCGATGTAAGCTTCAACTGCATAAGGACCTTCGGTGTCCAAAGTAAAAGTGAATTGGGTTACACCAGAAATAACCGGTGGTCTTACATCAGTATAAGTTGTCGCAAAGAAATCCAGATATTCTGAGAGCAATTCTGTAGTGGTTCCAATACTATCACCGAGACCGCCAAATTCAAAAGAATTACCAATTGAAGTCATGCTTGGAGTGAGATTACCAATTCCACAACCAACACTATCAAAAGGATTCATGTGAATAATTTGGGCATCAGGAGTCAGGGGTCCGAGGTGATCAATAAAACTATTTCCCCCGGAATACGAATAGTCCATTCCAGCTATAAGATTTTGTCCAACAACGGCACTTAAATCGGCGCTACCATCGGCAACCCCATCAACACCAAAGTACGGATGCAAGGAAGTTTGTGGATCATAAGCCCAGGTATCGCCACCTTCCATATAAAGTGGTTTGCCTGCGTCAGCAAAAGCCATCAGAGCTAGGACTTCCGCAGAACTATCCTGGAGCACATAGTTGTCTGAATAAATACCGAGACATATAAAAACAGCAGAATAGTCAACATCGAGTGGATCACCGAATAGAAATAAATCAGGAGATTCAACTGCAGTATATCCTAATTCGCCAAGGGCATCGGTAAAAGCTGGACCACTAACAGAGCTGGAGGGATTCCAGACCATATATTCTGGAAAACCGTCGAACACCATGGCGGAAGCATTGATAACTATTTCTGTAACATTGTCAGCATTTGAGGTAATGGTATAGGTCCCCGCTACAGCGCCCTCGGCTGATGGAGTAAGTGTGACATCCATGACGACGAATGAATCTGCCAGAACCGTAACAGGAGCTAGCAGGGTTGTAGAGAAATCCAAACCATCAATTGTGATAGCAGTAACATCAAAAGGGTCCAGGCCGATATTTCCAATAGTAACATCTGTCGTGACTGGTCCGTCTGCGAGCTGGAGAACACCAAAGTTAATGTTCCGAGTGTCAACGGTCATGTATGATCCCTCGATTTCCTGAGGAAGAAATGTTGCTGTAATACCGAAGTTTCCCACCAAAGTAGGATCGCCAGGGGGAACAGTAACATCATTGATCATTCCCCATATTCCATCAGCTTCGACCCAGTTACGATCTAAGTTATTCAATTGTAAGTCATTAGCGATACCCAGGAATCCGGAACTGTTTTCCCAGACTACGACATAATAATCGCCGGCTTCGAGAACTAGGTTGTCCAGAACAATATCAAATTGTGAAGTTGGCTCGGCTGGTGAGGTTAGATCCATAGCCTCAGATTCCCAAAGTGCTGTAGCATCACCAGGTCCAACAGGCTGGGTAGGAGGACCAGCAATTCCAGAAGCGGGATCAGCAAAAATACTTACAATCGCCGCTGTTGCAGTACCACCCTGAGTATATAGTGTCAGGCCAGTGAGGAAAATGGGGGTATCAGCAGTAAAGCGCACACTGAACCCACACCCACCACCACAACCTATTTGACCTTCAAAGGAGCCGTCATGGTATAGGGCTTCTTCATCACGGAGGGATGAACTGGCGATTGTCTCTGCATTCCAATTTACAGCTAATGTTCCATCGGCTGAGGTCTTCAGACATAAATCACAGTCTGCTGTTGGTGCAATCTTTCGGTCAGCAAAGGCTCCAGTTGCCATAAGCATGACAAGCACAAAAACCCATCCGTTAGAGAACAATCGTTTCATGGTGTACTCCTTAGTATTCATTTAATCGTGGACCTTTTATTAGGCTCATAAGTGTTAAAAATTTTACCATAGAAAATCAGCACTTATTAATAAGGCGCATATTTCTCTGGTTAAACACCAAATATAGAGTTAGCTCAGAACCAATTCAAGGCTATTGCCGAGTGCTTTAAAGATGACATGAAAATGAGATATATTAGAGATATAGATATAGGGGGTCTTAACTTTTGACTAGTTGGCCAAACCAAATCCGCATGGAAATCCCAGTTAGTGGGGCATATTTCGGGTTGAATCCCAACTCAGAAACAGGTGTTCTACCGGAGAAATCATGGAAATAACCCATTTCGACACCCCAGGTCTTTCGAAAATTACGTCCATAAAGCAATCCAAAGAGATGCACTTTGTCACCCCAAAAACCTGAGGGGATATAAACATATCTAAGACCGAGATACCCATAATTGAAAGCATCGACATCAGTTTGCTTAAAGACCTTACCGTCTCTCCGAACCGTCTTGGTGCGATCTTTCCGGGAAACATTATAATAGGTTGTTTCAAAGGAACTCTGCTCGGCATAGGTTGCCGCAAAATTCACGGTATGTAATCTGGAACCCTCATCTCTAAGGGTAACGGTTGCGTCTACGCCACTCCCATGCACGGGTAGCATCCCAATCCGAATTCCGGCATCCATTTTTGGACCCATCCCTTTTCTGTAAACGAATTGCGGGATCATATTTTCTGCAGAAAGAACGACACCCTGATAGCTTTCATCTGGCTTAAGCGGTTCGGGAGAAATCACGGCGTGTGAAGTACAGGAAACTGCAAGCGTGCTAAGCAATAAACATAAAAGATAATATTTCAAATTTTTGAGCATGTCCTTGAATTTCCCCGCAGGTGACATTGATGACAAGACTTTTGTTATCAATTTATCAGCTCTT
>JABIFG010000191.1 GCA_018650795.1 Fidelibacterota bacterium | reverse complement strand
TATTTTCAGTCTTTCGTGTCGCCAGTTCAAATGATCTCTTCAGGGAGTAGCCGTGCCCCAGCTCTTTGAAGAGTTCAGCAATGAAGAATTCGCCATCACGAATCCCATCGGGCTCTTTGCCCCCCTTATAGGAGCGCTCATCGGCAGCAGCACTGGTGACAATGGTACGCCCCTGCTTGGATAGTTCATCTACGAAGCTACCAGAGTAACAAGCACCTAAGATCACAACTCGATCCTCCTCTAGTGCTGTCATGGTCAGGTTGCTCTCCAGATTATTCAACCAGCCATTGAGTGCGCTGGGGGTAATAGTGCCATCATTGTTTTGTCGACCAATGTAGAAGGAGTCTGGCTCGCCATGGTCTACCATCACAACATAGAGCGGTGCAGGCACATCGTTGATCTTCTTTTTAGCCCAATTTTTAATGGTAGCCTGAAGCTTGGCTTGAGTAGGTTCATCCGTTACCAATCCCCCCTGATTGCTATATCCCGGAGTATCAAAGCTGAGGTATTTGATGTTTTCTGGAGAAAAACCGCGCTCAACCAGTTTTTGATAGATACGGTTGGTGCTCTTTTTGTGAGATGCAAATCCCTCTGGTTCTCCTGATGTGGGCTGAAATTTGCCATGCACCACAATGGCATAGCCTGCTGAGGCACCGACCAATACAGAGTTGCTGGCACTGCTTCCGATCAAAATACCTGAGGACTCAAAGCTAGATGTAAGCGTATAGCTTCCCTTCTTATTAAACGGACCAATATTCTGGAACACAAAATGGCCGAGTTCGTCATAGGTAGTTGTATAGATCTCAACATTACTACTTTCACCTTCTGGAGGGGTAATGGTCAATTTGACACGCTTCCCCTGCAGACTGAGATCAGCATTGCCTAAGAGATTGATCTGACCAGTAACCGTCATTTTTTCTGTCTGTCGAATAGATTGACTAGATAGGCTTTGATTGATATCAGTATCCAATTGGATTGAACCAGCCGCGTTTTCCACATAAACAATGTAGGTCAATTCCGAGACATTACCGGCGTTGTCCTCTGCACGTACTGATACAGTATAAAATGAGTCTCTATTTACGCTACCAAAGGTAAATGCCCATGCATTATTAAATCCGATAACTGAGGCATCTAAAAAATCGACTGTATTCCAGATTGGATCTGGGACAAAAAAAGTACCATAAGCTGAAGTGGACATATATTTATTACCATTGGAGATCATCATCTCAACCTTATTGAGGCCTGAGTCACCATCAACAGCAGTACCTACTACATTAGTCCAATTGGTGTTGATGTCGAATTTATCTCCATCCTGAATATTAACAAAGTCGACCAATGGCTTATCAACATCAATCTGATAGATGCCACTTGAAACAACACTTTGATTACCGACCACATCTTCTGCAAAATATTTTAGTTGTGTTGTGCCGGTAATGGCTAGAATCTCTATAGTATTACTATATTGCACACTGCTGGGAGAATTTGATGGATCTGAGCCATCCAGAGTATAGTATACATTTCCACATCCTGACCCACTATCCTGACAATTTAGTGAAACAAATTGAGCCGCGTTATATGTTCCAGCATCCAAAGAAGAGGTAACTGCTGGTGCTGTCTCATCCCCTACGGAAATAGTGAATGGTAAGGATTCAATAACCTTGTCGCCAGCAGTAACTCTGATACGAATATCTTCATAGGCACCATAATCAGTCGGGCTAGGATCCCCCGTAAGTAAACCAGTAGCAACATCGAAGGTAATCCAACTTGGTTTATTAACAATTTCGTAGGTAAAAGAGGCATGATCAGGGTCAATAATCTGTGGGGTTAGTTGATAAGTAATATCAGGCAGTACATTTGAGCTTTGTATCACTTGACCAAATCTTGGTGCATCATCTACTGGGTTTACAGTAAGAGTAAAGGTGGTTGAACTGCTATCGACTCCATCTGATACTGTTAATGTGATATCCGTCTCACCATACAAATTATCTGATGGACTGATAGTTACAAATCGCTCTGCACCATTTCCACCTATAGTAATATTATTGTTAGGAATTAACAGCGTATTAGATGATACCCCCGTTACTGTTAAACTAGCTGCTGATGTTTCAATGTCAGAGATATTGAACGCAATCTTGTCTGTATGGATATCTTCATCTGTTATCTGATCATCAATTGATTGGATAACAGGGGGATCATTGACATCACTCACAGTTAATAGGAAGGTACTGCTTGCGTCCGCTCCAGATTGATCTGTTGCAACAACACGAATATTGTACGACCCAACAGAGTTATCGGTTGGTGTGCCAGAAAATGTAGCAGTTTCTGTATCAAAGCCAACCCAGCTTGGAAGGCTTCCATCTCCTACAATCACTCCATCATCAACAAGTGCTACGGCATAAACAAGACTGTCTAATCGATCTATATCTGCAAATGTATTTGATAGGACTTCAAATAAAAATGATTCATTCTCAACCACCAGCCGATCAGCTATAGAAGATGCTACCATAGGTGGATCATTCACTGGCGTAACAGAAACTGCTACCGTCGAAACATTAGAATATTTGTTTCCGCTCTTTACGCTATAGGTAAAGCTATCCGTTCCATCGTAATCCTGATCAGGTACATACTGAAAGCTTGCCGAACCTGCAAGAATCTCATAATTACTATCCACTGAATGGCGAATGTAGAGCTGCTCTGTGCTCACTGCAGGACTGCTCCACGGGGTTTGTGGGAGAACATGTAAGGAATCCCCCGTACTCACACCATTCACGATCAGGTCGAATTGAAGCAGTGTACCGCCTTCAATCTTTTCCAGCGTCTCTGTGCTGATAGTGTTTTGTGCCCATGGAATATTCGTTCTATAAATCCCACCATTCCCTTTCAAGTAAAGGTCACCACCATCCAGTGACACCTGCGGGTAACTAAAGTACTGATTACCGTCCTTATAGTGGAGATCAAACGCTTGACTAAAAATCAGCCTTATCTGGTAGTGGCCAGATTCCCCACTTACGCCACTCCCATTAAGGTTATCATTGATTATGGACTTCAGTTTTGTCGTATTTATTGAAAGGACACCATCAGTAACACTTACAAAAGTTGCTGGGTCTCGCTGAACTGTTGACGTATTACCATCTGGAGCCAAAGCCCATAATGCATATTGGGTAGCAGCTAATTGAATTTGACCGGACTCATTGATATAAATATCGTCTAACACAACATGTGCCATATATTGCTGATCAAGCTGCTCTACAACAAGACCAATTGCCACTTGAGAAGCTGATACATTAGAATTTGGCAACGCAATCTCCAGAATCAAATCATTACCACTCACAACATTAGAAAGTGAAATAGAATCTATTGCTATACCATCCTTTCCAAATACAATTACCTGTTCACTATTGGAAGTCTTCATCATCAAGTTATTTAGATTAGGTATGGGACTATCGAAAACAAGACTCCCATGTGTAGGCGGGGTGATCACACCATATGTAATCTCGGCACTATCTGAATCTGTCGCATCCAAGAATGAACTTACCAAGCTATCTTCAGATAAATTAAATGTGAAGGATGTGGTGATTGGCGGCATATCAAATGCAACTTCTCCATAGTCCACTTGTATCGGGCTACTTTGATTCTCATTAGTTCCATCACGAAGTTGTCCCTGTGTGTTTCTACCCCAGGCCCATATAGATCCATCTGACTTAATGACCGCAGAGCTATAACCACCCGCACTGACATGCACTACATTACCCAGTCCAGGAATCTGGAGTGGATAATCCGCATAACTCAGGTTTGCTCTCCCCAGTTGCCCATCTCGATTTTGCCCCCAAGCCCAAACTGTTCCATCATTTTTTAAAGCTAACCCATGATATTGTCCTGAGGATATCTCAACGATTTCTTCTAGGCTAGGTAGAACCTTATCGGTTGGATATGGGTAGTCTCCTCCCGTTCTTCCCCATGTATAAACCATCCCATCTGCAGACAAGGCAATACTGTGAGTACCCCCTACAGCAATTTGAATGATATTGTTAGTACCAGAAAGCTGTCTAGTTGGTGAGTCACCTCCCTGCCTCCCCCATATCCAGACAGTACCATCACGCTTTAAGGCAAGACTAATTAGTTCTCCAGCTGCGATCTGCACTACATTTTCTAATCCAGTGACCCGCGCAGCATAGCATTGTTGCCCACTAGAACTACCATTCCCGAGTTGTCCTTGAGGGTTATCTCCCCAAGACCAGACTGTGCCATCTTTCTTTAACGCCAGGGTATGGCGGTTTCCAGCTGCAACTGCTGTAACATCAGTCAAAGTAGCATCAGACTGGTCTACGACCGTGACACGAGAGGTAGAAGAACTACTTCCACGACCAAGTTGACAATCCGAGTTATTACCACTCGTTTCAACCGAGCCATCACTGAGCAACACAACAGTGTGGTACCCGCCACGGGAAACTTGTACTGCCTGCCCAGAACGATCCGGCGCAATCTCTGTTCCTGATCCATCGGTCCAGCCTTCCAAAGAGTAACCCAATATATTTCCACCCTTCAACAGCGCAAAGGCACTGGTATTCCAGTTTAGCGCAATCGGACTGGAACTTTGTACGTTCTGGGTTATATAGGTTGTATCAGTCACCTCCTTGATTACCGATAGATCGAAGGGCTCTAACTGTGCACTGCGGGTGCTATCGGATACAGTTATAACGATCTGGTCAGATGTGGTCCATTCATCGTTGGAAGTAGGGATCCCCGATAATCTACCGTTTGTAGTGTCAAAAGTCGCCCATGATGGCACCTTGTTAATAGAGTAGATCAAAGTGTCATCGGGATCACTATCTGATGCCGTTGGTACAAACTCAAAAGAATTACCAATCTCTATCTTTGTACTTGCTTCCCCAGAGATTACAGGAGCGTTATTATTGATGGTGATAGAAACAGTTGCCTCATCTTCATAGATACCATCCGACAAACTGACAGTAAAGGTATCCGTGCCATTCCCAGATTGAGTATGCTCATAGCGATACTCACCATTACTCAGCACAGATAGGTCACCACGTGAGGGTAGGTGGGTCACCTGATATACAAGAGGCCTACCGATTTCATTCCCGGTAAAATGAATGGTGATATCTTCATTGGAAGTAACTAAAAAACTCTGATCATCGATGGTGGGTTTATCTTGTTGGGTTGCACCGATTTTAGATGACCAAACAGTCGCCTCATAACCAGACATCTCGTCACCCGCGCTTCCTCCAGTCACATAGAGATAGTCACCATAGGCGGTCATATGGTGATTCGCTCTGGCAGCAGGTAATTTTCTATCTACGGTTATAGGCGCTAGAGTGCCGTCAGTATTGATAATAGCCGAGTAAACATCTGAAACAGGTAATTCCCCATTCTGGCGACCTCCAGACATGAATAGTTTACCGTTTATTGCAACTGCGGCCTCGTACTGTCCTACATAATGGTCATGTAAATAGGTAAAACTGCCTACAGCACCATCATCATTTATTTTTGCTACTGAGATCCCTATTCCACTACCACCTGCATCCATATCTGGATTATATTGGCCATAGAGATACATGTACCCATTATATATAGCTGCAGGGTAATTGTTCAGTGATACACTTTCAGATGAAGCATCGAAAAATGGACTTATACTTCCATCTGAACCGAGTTTTGCTGCTCTAATTCTATAATTATTTTCAGCGCCAACCAAATAAACATACCCATTATATGTTAACGCCTTATATTCACTACCAGAAGCAGCTAATGCTGTAGACATGTCATTATTAGGATCAGGAGGATGCGTAAACCACTCACCAAGAGAGCCGCCATCATTTATTTTTGCGCTATGAATTGCCGCACAGTCCGATGAACGCGTAGTTCCTGTAAATACGTGCAAGTACCCCGAGTATGCCACAGCTTTAGCATCACCTGTTCGACTACACCAATCAATTCTTCCAGCCGAATCACTTGAATCTGACTGGGTTCTCCAGTTTGATAATGTACCACTAGTGTCAACATTAGCTATCCGAATATCATAAGCTTGCCCACCGCCTTCGTAGCCACCAACAAGATACATATGCTCGTTATAGACTATAGAATTGTGATAACCCCTACCTTCTGGGATACTTTCATTACTATCCCATACATTTAAACTGTTTGGTAATCCTGCTGTAACAGTAAATTCTTCCACAGTAATGTCAGCATCGCTATCAGTCACAGTTACAGAAAAGATGTAATCTTTTGCATTGACTATGTTGTAGTTAATAGTATCTCCTGAAACAAAAGTTCCATCAGGCAAAGACCATACTATAGATTCTATATTTTTATTTAATTTAATATCAATACCAGCAGACAGCTCAATATTGAGTGGGTATTCTGACTCAATATAATGGGACTCATACTCTGATGTCGGGATAACATCTGGTGCATATGGCATATATATTTGTACTGGTTCAGTTTTGCTATGAGAGTTATTTGTTCCTAACACATACATTCTGGAACCAACCGCTACCGAAGCAGGTCCACCAACATAGTCAGGCAGCTCTTCAGAATCAGTCCACTCATCTGTAGATGGCTGATAATACATAAGCTTATTTCCATCTGTAACATAAATAGAATCATCCATGGTTACAGCTGATCCAAAACGTATATCTGATGGCAACGTACCAACAGATGACCATACATCACTTAATGGGTCATACACATCAACTCTTGTCTTCCTAGGCAAGGAAGGCAGGTGATTATTGGCATTATCTCCACCGATAAGGTATATTTTTCCTTCATATACAGCACTGGCCATTGATGAGCCACCACCATCAATAACACTTGACCTACTTTCTACGGTCTCAGATATTGGATCAAACACCTGCACATAATCAGAAGGATTAGACCATCCTGAATACCCCCCTATCAGATATACCTTTCCTTCAACGACTGCCGATGACAATATATACCTGCTAGATATAGATGCTGAAAGTGTTTCCCATGAATCATCAGCGACAGTGTATTTAAATATAGTTCCAACACTGCTTCCACTTACTCCATACCCGCTAAATCCGCCAAACACATAAATGCTTCCGTTCACTGAGGCTATGGTCGCGCCAGCCCTCTCTTCTGGTAGTGAACTTAGCTGAACCCATTCATTATCATCTGCTACATATTTATAAAAACTATCTGAACCAGATACGGATCCATTTCCATCTCCCGCAAGAGCATAAACTATTCCATTATCTAGGGCCGTAGCTGCAGAAATACCAATATTGAAGTTAATTGGGATAGTCGATGCGGTATACCAACCGGCGTGAGAATACGACCATCCACCGATAGACATAAAGCATAATTGAGATATAAATAGATTCTTTAAAATGAATTTTGATGGTTTTTGCAGAGCCTTCAAGATCAATTCTAGCATTACAATGGCCTCTCTTTATTTTGAGAGTCTAGTGCGACTGCTCTTGTTGAAACAGTTTTTCTATCTGCATCTTCATAAAGGTCTGTAATATCAGTAGTCATTTCTACTTTTACATCACTTACATTTCTCACACAAGTACTCACCAGAAATACCCAAACAAACTTTCCTGTATTTTGTAAACTAAACTTATTAAGTTTTGATTTACTCATAAAGATACCCCGCAACCCTCCTCAATGCCTTGTCATCAATATCTTGCTTTGGCATCACACCAAACTTCTTCACGGCACCTTGCATCAATGCTATCTCAGCATCTGGCTCTTTAACCCAGCCGACAATCCTATGGATAAACTCTTCTCGTTTTGGGTAAGCCATCTTTACGTGCTGCTTCACCGCAAACATCGGTGGAGCTATTCTTTTCCCCCTTTGCGAAACATGACAGTTAGCACATAGCTGATTGAACAGCACTTTCCCTGAGTCTTCAGCCAATACGGACTTTGAAAACATGACAGACAAGAAAATCAGCAACCATCGCATCAGATATGGGCCTCTAGCAGTTAACGGATTCGTTATCTGGCTATTGTTGTATACGAATATAGAGTAGCCAAACAACCCCAATAACCTTAGCACTCTACTTAGCATTGACAAGATATATTACCAAATATTACCAATTACTTAGAGTCCGCTTTGGCTGACTTTGCCCATGATTGCCATCCCCACCCACAACGATCACTCTGAGTCAAAT
>JABIFG010000190.1 GCA_018650795.1 Fidelibacterota bacterium | reverse complement strand
TGGTGCTGGATCTCACTACCAGAAGAAGGCCCACAAAGTGCTCAGTAAAGAGGTTGATGGGTTCCATGATCTTTCGGATGAGCACAAATCCCACCTGATCTTGCATCACGCGACCGATATGCAGCAGAAGGCTTCAGCGTCTGCCAAGGTGTCTGGGTGGAAAAAAAAGGCATCCTCTGGTCAGAACCCGTCGAAGGCCGAGTGGTCTGCCTATAGTCAGTTGGATAATTCCAAGAAGCAAGCTCTACTGGACCACGTCGATGAGGCGCATGGTTCTCACGATCATCTGCAGGATCCCGGTGGTCATGAGGTTTCCCCGGAGAAACAGGAGGAGCTTGGTATTTCGAATCAAAAGACAAATAACGATCAACACCTTGATAACGCTATAGAAAATAGTGAATCGAACAGAAAAGAGAGTGCCCCATCATACAAGCCGGGGAATGTGGACGTTGATAGAATTGCCAAAAAGCACCTAAATATTGACTCGCTGGAAACCCAGAATTCTGACGAGCTAGACTTCCATGACGTTCATGTCGGTAACTTTCACTCCGCAATGAAGGAGGCTTACGAGAAAGCCTCTGGCGGCATGCCCGTTGATGAGGATAGCCTAGATGGAATTGCCTATTACATGATGGGTATCGACACGCTTACACCTCAGAATTCTGACTCGGATGATTTCCACGACATGTCGGTCTGGGGTATTGAGTCGGGGTTGAAGGCTGCAGCTAATATGGGCGCGAAGGCTAAAATGCTCGCAGCCAAGAAGGAGGGGGGTAGTAGTCCAGAGCAACCCACTGAAAAACCTAGCAATAACCCAGAGAGTAAAAAATCCAGTCCACCTACAGTGGTTCAGTCGTTTGAGAATAAAGACGATGGTGTGAGGGTCGAGGTGCAGTCCAGCGGTGACAAGTTCCACGTCCTTGTGCATAACGTGGATTCAAGGGAGACCCTGCCTACGGTCAAAAAGTTCGATTCCAAGGATGCGGCAGTGGATTACGCGAAGAATGTTTCTGCTGGCGTTCCCGGCGGGAACGGTAAAACTAAGGAATCTGCGGAATCTGTGGACAAGGATGGTTTCCTCCCTCATCCCAATATGAAGGATTGGCATGCTGCCATTTCCTCTGGTCAGGTTCCCTCGGTGGATGCGCATGCCACGGCCTTGAAGCAGTCCCATGAAGAGGGTGGTTCTTCCCTGATGAATGATGCAATTGCTGATGTATCGAAGACAAACAGTAAAGTCTATGACCAAGTTGCGCAGGGGCACAAGCAATACATGGCGCACTACACGTCTAAGCTGGGTGAGTTCGACTCCGCTGCTGCGGGCAACAACAAGAAGAAGGCACTAGAGAAGCTGGAGGGGTCCGATGGCTGGGATGATCTTCTGCCTCATGAGCAGCATGAGAAGGCCCATGCCCTCTATAAAAAGCTCCAGACTGCTGCTTCAAACTCTGCCAAAATCTCTACTTGGAAGAAGAAAATCAAGGCAGGCAAGGTACCGACCGCTTCCGAGTCGGCCTTGGTGCAGAAGATGTTCGAGCAGGATTCTGAAAAGGCCAAGAAGCTCTGGAGCAGTATCTCTGGGGTGCCGCATGAGACGGTGATGAATCTACACTCTAAGGGTCTCTCTAAAATCTCCAAATCCCCGAAGATAGTCATATCCAGCTCTGGGATTAATAAAAATCCGGATGGCTCTTTTGCCACTCCGGGTGATGAGATGCTCTCCGGGTTCCTTGGCTCGCAGAATGGAGGGCATGATATAGAGCCTGAGAAGCCTGCCGGTGAAGAGGGTCACGGTTGGGAGTCGGACGACGATAACCCTGCATTTAAGGAACCAAAGTCTGGTGTTTCGAGTAAAGACCGAAAAAGTGAATCCACTGACCTTGTGGATGGGTGGGTATCCGCGATTCAAAATGGAGTTGCTCCAACCAAGGCGCAGGCTCAGGCGCTCGATAATCTTGATGAAGATGCTAAACAGGACGCTAAAATGGAGGCTCTTTCGCATCATGTATCTGACCCAGAGAGTGATGCTCAGATGGATGCTGGCTATGAGAAAATAGACAAATTACACAAGCAGGGTTTGGGTGGTTCTGCCCCGAAAACGGCAGCTGATCACGTTCAAGGATGGATGGATTCGGTCAAGGATGGCAAGGCTCCCTCTAAAGCGCAGGCTGAAGCGGTTAATGCGATGGATGAGGAGTCTAAGATGGATCACTTCCACGAGGCTTACCAGCATCATGCGGATTCTCTCGGCAATGATCGTGATACCGATGATCAGATTGATGCGGCTCATGAAACCGCCATGGAAAATGTACATGGACTCCATTCTGCTGCAACGGGTGAGCACCCCTCTGGCTGGTCTACTCATGATGCGGAGGATTCTGTTTCTGCCAACAAAGAGGCAGCGGACCAAGCTGCAGCCAGCAAGTCTGCCGATAAAGCCGCTACCGACACGGCCCCCAAAGATGGGGATACCAAGAGCGAAAACGGCAAGACTTATGTTCTGCAGGGTGGGCATTGGCATCTGCAGAGCGGTGGGGATGAGGTTGATCCCTCTAAGAAGCCTTCTGAGGATGAATTTCTTGCGCAAAAACACACCTTTCATAGCCATGTAGGGAATTCTAATAAGCAGTATTCAGTCTCTCATGTTGGCAATCATGTTCAGAAGCATTGGGGTCCGATCGGTAAGGCTGGTCAAAAAAAGGTTGTGTCATTTAACTCACCAGAGCAAGCGGCAGCTCACGCCTCGAAGATCATCCAGCTAAAGAAGAACAAAGGGTATGAGCACCAGTATGGTCCTGCCTCGGTGAAGAATTCCACTGCCAAGCCTGCCAAGGTGGTTATGTCGGAGCCTCTTCACCAATCTGATGGTACGACCGATGGCTGGAAGAAGACCGGCAATCAGAAGGGTTCCAATAAGGGCGGGTTCTACAATGATAAAAATGGCGATAGCCACTATGTGAAGACCCCGAAAACGCAGAATCACGTCAAGAATGAGGTTCTCGCTGCGAAGCTATACCAGCTCGCGGGGATCCATGTACCAGAAGTGAATACAGTCACTCACGGTGGCAAGATGTCGATTGCCTCCAAGGTAATTGACGGGGTATCTCAGGAGAGTGCTTACAAGCTTGCTGGCCTGAGTGGTGCTTTTGATGGGTTTGCCGTGGATGCGTGGCTTGCCAACCATGACGCTGTTGGGATGGGAAATGACAATCTCCTCAATGACAATGGCAAAGCGGTTCGTATTGATGTGGGTGGTGCGCTCTTGTATCGCGCACAGGGAGGCGCAAAAGAGGGGTTTGGTGATGAGGTGACAGAGCTTAAAACGATGCGTGACAGCTCTGTGAACTCCTATTCTGGTGCTGTATTTGGTCACATGAGTGACAGCCAGATTAAAGCATCGGCTCAGAAGGTGGTCAATCTCTCAGATAAGCAGATCACCGACATGGTCATGCAGCATGGCCCCGGTGCTGTCGCTAAGAAGAAGGCATTGGCGAAAACGCTGATTGCTCGCCGGGACAATATGGCTAAGCAGCTTGGGTTGAAGGCCGCAACACCGAAACCCTCCAAGCCGAAGTTCAGTGCCGCGAAGCTCAGCAAGCCCTTATCCTTCATGAAGTGGGGCGAGACCAATAATCCCGGACCTTCCTCTTTAGAGCACATTAATCGCGCGAATCATGACGCGGTCAAGGCTATCTATGAGGCTGCTAAATCCGGGAAGCCTGAGAAGATCCAGTCACTGAAGCAGCCTGTTCTGAATAAAGAGTCTGGGGAAGTTTCTGGAGAGAAGAACGTCCTTGAGCATCCCTCACAGCATGTTAAGGGCTTTGCCCAGCAAATGCTTAATGAGATCGATGAGCAGCTCAACCCTCCTAAAAAATTCCGTCTCGGGGATGGGGATCCGCTCAAGATCCTGCATGACTCGTACCCTATTGTTGGAGATATCAAGGGGCATATCCATAAAATCGGCAAGTACCTGAAGCTCGGTGATCCGGGTAGTTTTGATACCGCTGCATTGGGAATGAAACCGATCACCCATGAGAGCGGCAAACTCACAAAGTCCACCTATGCTGCCAAGGCGAAGGCTGCTTGGAACAAGATGCCGCAAACACAACAGGCCGCAATTCGCGCCTACACCGGGAGTAGCTATGGGTCCATTAATAGCTCTCTCTGGGAAGGTAACCCGTCCGGACAGGCGCAGGCTGCAGCTCAGGCCATGCATACATTGGCACATGATATTGCACCAGGCACAATCCTGTCGCGTAAGCTCGAGTTGAGTTCTGATCTGAAGGCTCAGATGGTGAAGTCTGTTGGTAAGGTGTTGCAGGAGCCTGCCGTTGGCTCTACCTCTATTCGCCCTACGTCTTGGAGTGGTAATGTTCATTTAAAGATGACAGTTGGTCCGGGAGTTAAGGGGTTATGGGTTGGTAAGGGATCTGCTAATGGTGGCGCTATCTCCACTCATAGCAGTGAAGACGAGATGCTATTGCCTCCCAATACCCGTATGCTGGTGCAGAAAGTGAGTGCCCCTTCCTCCGAGGATAAGGACGGATTTGGTGGTGGTGGAAGAACCATCGTTGAAGTGCTAATCTTACCTACATAAAATAGTTAATAAAGGTCGCTAAGTAATGAATGATAAAGGCAATACAACCAGTAAGGCTGGTTCTTCTGGCTGGCACCTTGCGATGAAGCGTGCCCATGGTGATAAGCCGTATATTGGGGACCGTGAAGAAGTTGAAAAACTCGTTAAGGGATTCATCGGCTACATTTTTCGTCGGTACGACCGGGTTCATGATGGTGAAATGACCCAGCAGATGATGATTAGCAGTGATCAGGCTGCATGTCATGAGATGGGAGCTATATTCTCGGGCAAGAGTGATGATTACACCACGGTCGGTGATTGGAATGATGGCGGTGGACTCGCTCGCCATATGCGCCGGGAACTGAATCATACGATGGATACTGAGGTCGATGATAATCACATGGTTGCGCAGTTCTTCGGGCTGATAGTTCATTCTGTTTACCACATCATTGGTCGGTTGGCTCAGGATGACGAGTCTGCTCATGACACAGTGAAGGAGTTGGTTGAGAATGCGACCAATATCCTATTAGGCCTGCCGGGGGAGCTACCGCAATGATGATTGTTGCCAGTTCAGATTTTCTGAAATCTCAGGTCAAGGGCTATACCAAGAAGGATGGTACTGTGGTCAAGCCCTACAACAACAATGTAGGGAAGCTGATCCCCTCGAAAAAAGTCGTTGTTATGGGGAAGAAGCCGTCGAAGGGTTCCCTCTTTGGTGGCCCAAGCTCTGCTAAAACCTACGGTCATCACGGCAAAAAGTTTTCAGGTATGCTCTCGGGCATGTACCCCAAGAAAAAACCGTTTCCCAAAAAGTTTCATGCTAAGCGGGGAGAAAAGGGGCAGCGTGTTGGCCTCTATGATCCGCACAAACCAACTCCAGCTACGCAATTCCATAATCCGGGGGTGGTGACTACGGTTACTCCGGGCGATAAGCTGGGGGATATCACGCTAAATGGACTGAAGCTCTCTGGCTGGAAGGGTGCACCGACCACTGAGGAGGATTGGGCCACAGTACCGGGGCAGATAAAACTGGATGAGAAGCCTCTGGATCTTGGTCCCGATGTGGATCCGAAGACCAGGAAGAAGGCGTATCAGAAGCGTCCCGCCAGCGGTGTTATTGTGGAGGAGGCCGATGGTCGGGTCTGGGTGATCTCTCCGACCAACAAATTTGGTGGCTACACCAACAGCTTTCCGAAGGGAGGTCAGGATGACGGCCTCTCCCTACAGGCGAACGCAATCAAGGAGTGCTTTGAGGAATCGGGCTTACAGGTCGAGATAACGGGCCTTCTGGGGGATATCGAGCGCACCACCTCTATTGCCCGGTACTATCGTGCGAAGCGGGTAGGTGGCTCTCCTGCCGATATGGGGTGGGAGTCTCAGGCGGTGCACTTGGTGCCGAAGGATCAGCTTGCCGACTTCATGGATCAGAAGATTGACAAGGATCTAGTGGGGATGCTTTGAGGCATCGCTCACATTTCCCCTATAATGGGTACTCTGATTCCCTTTCTGGATGAGTGCAAATGAAATCGTTGATTACCAAGTGTCTTGTTCTGCTGCTCTGCGCTTTCTCCCTGCAGGCTTTTTCCACTACTGAAGAGCGTTTGCAAAATGGTCGATTATTTGTGGGCGAGAGCGTTACACAGGGCATTGCAATCGGCATGAATGCAGACTATGTTTCATCGTCGTTCAAGATGGTTTGCCATCTAGATAACTGTGTCAAAGATCCCTATTATGGCGATAATTCTGTTGGTCGCATCAACTACATCAATATCACCAAACGGGATAACAAAGTGATCAAGGCGATCATTATATATGCCGGCAGAGTGGTGTTCGATGGCTCTACGAATCGTGAGTTTCTAGAGAAGCTTCTGGTCGATCACTTTGGAGAATCAAAACCTCTCGGGCTACCAAATTTCAACTCATCTCACCTTTGGGAGACAGGGAAGGGGGTTGTGGTGGTACTGGAATTACCTATGACACCTGATAACAAAAATGGGTTACCTGAATTTGCTGTTGTGCTTGAATAATAGGTGGTGGTTTTTCTTAAAAAACTACACTACTCATTCAATTCGTTATAGTTGCGCTGCAAGAAGTGCAGAATCTTCTGGTCTGGACTCAATCCCTAAAGACTCGCTTTCTCCGTAGCATTTACTGTCTGCATCCACAAAACCAGCAGATACAGGATCTCTTAAAACTCGTTCCCAATCACCGTGTGTATGGTTTTTGATCCCGCTAATACTTTCAGCCATTGCATCATGATTAATGGTTGCTGGGAAAGTGAATATCTCCTCCTTTCCTTCACTGTTTATCGTGCAAATGTATTTCATCTCATTCTCCATTATCTTTTCAGTCATATTAAATCCCTCTGGTGCAAATCTAGCGCTCTTTCAAATGATCGCAGGACGGCGTTTCATTCGTCACATCTCCGCATGTCTCATCCCTAAAATAACAGACTCCGCAAGTGTCGTCGCAGGTCATGTTTACAGTGTCCTCCTTGCTGCGCTTGCAGCTCTCTATAACAAGTTTTTTTAATTTGTCATATTCAGCTTGCTCCGCATCTCTGGCCTTCGCAACTTTTGAATCGTTCCAATATATATTGGTGCTTTTTTCGACCCGGTTCTGTTTTGCAAAAACATACTTCTTTGCGGCTTTTGCTATTTCAATACTGTTGTGCATCGGTGTAGTTTCCGTATAGTCCACTGTTA
>JABIFG010000189.1 GCA_018650795.1 Fidelibacterota bacterium | reverse complement strand
GCGCTGACTAAAATACTTCAGAGGATTCAAACCCACAGCAATACTCCGCTTTACAGACAGTGCTTCCTCATTCTCGGCATCAGTTTGGGGAGTGAATTTATCCAGCGCTTTTTCGATCACAGTTCGGGTTGGGTTGAGGGCATAACGCGAGAAGTCAATCGCCTTCTGTTTGGCAATATCGTTGAGCTGTTGCTTGATATGACGGATGGGTTCTTCAACAATGGCTTTGGTGGAATCCAGAATTTGTCTGGGATCTGGTGACAAATCCCGGGTCGATTCGATATAAGTCATCCTGCAATAATTCTCAGTAATTAGAGAAATACGGGATAGGAGCACGGCATTGGTGAAACCACCCGCAATGGACACCATCACTTTGTCAAAGAAGGGAATACTTTTTAAGGTGTCTGAACCCAGCTTAGAAATTAGTTCTTCCACTGCGAACTCAACTCCCTCAGATCCTCCAATAGCAATTGAATAGTAGATCTGTTTCATAATCTGCCACAGGTCCCGACCGGTTGCTCGACCGGTATAAAGAGTGAATATCTCCTTCACCAGATTGATGTTGGCAGAAAAGATTAGAATGGCATCAATAAAGCCATATTGTGAAACAGCAGAACTGTAAAAAAGGTGTACAATGTATTTGCGCCGGATCTCATCCGTTCGTTTGGATAACTCAGCAGTTGTTTCCTCATAACGTTCCCGTGCTGATCCAAATTTGGGATGTTCAAATTTGACCTGCTTGAGATAGGGATTTTTGACCGCACGCTGAAGACGTTGCTCGATCAGTTCAAGCTCTTGTTTACGTTTGCGAACCGGTCCAGTATCACCACTCATCCGACTGATTTTGTAGAGTGGGGTTACTACAAAGTAGACCAAAACAAAAATCAGAATTGCCAGAACAAGATATCCAAGATAGGGGTTCGCCGTATAGGCCAGCACGTAGAAATTGAGCATTTCCCTCAAAATGAGGTAGGCAAAAAGTGCGATGACAAACAGAACAAGTCGTTTAAGCATTTTCATTGTAGGAAGCTAACTACTAAACGTGGGAAATTGAGGGTTTAATCAGAATAACGACTAAGGAAAGGTCCATATTCTTGATCCATTCCCAGGGTGTGATCCAATAACCAACCAGCCAGGAAATCTAGAATTTCATCCAGAGTCACACCATCATTAGCTGCA
This sequence comes from Fidelibacterota bacterium, assembly GCA_018650795.1. Taxonomy (GTDB): domain Bacteria; phylum Fidelibacterota; class UBA8477; order UBA8477; family JABMPR01; genus JABMPR01. Next base: position 9,153 of record JABIFG010000189.1, on the reverse strand, counting down.
ACTCTATCCTGATACACTATGACCTGTTGCAGGAGTTCTCCATGCTCAGCGATATGTTCATCCAGACCCTCAAATCCAAAATGTTTCAACATGGCTTCTTCAGCTACGAAATGAAAGAGGGTATAGCTACGGAGTTGTTCCATGGTGTTTTTGATGACATCTGGATCACTATTATCTTCTTGTGCAAAGATGAGCGAGTTGATCATTTCGAACAAAATCTTGTGGTGTTGATCAAATTGCCGGATACCCACACTAAAACGATCTTCCCAGACTAATGCTTGCATCATAGTACTCCTTGATATTGAGGATAAGATATTCAATTATGGCTTCATCTGCAATGCGTGCGACAATAATTATTGATACTGACCATATTGATAAGTTCAATTTCTCAAGCGCTTTGAAGTCCATACCTGAAGCACGTTATTAACGATTTTTGATTTGCATTTTGCCACCTTGTGGCTGTAAACTTGTCTGCCTTTTCCATTGAGGGACAAATAGGTATCTGGGGGTACTAAATTATGATTTCACGCTGCTTCTTTTTTAGCCTAATTTTGCTTCCGTTACTCATTGTAGCTAAAATTCCCGACACTCAGATTCCTCATAATATTAAAAGATATTTTGAGATGAATCGTCTGGGACCAGAATTGATCTCAGCAGAAATAATCAATCATCACCAATCTGGTCGAACGTTAAAAATAAAGATTGTCGCCAGACGAAGTATGAGTGGCAAGGATTTGATTTTCGCCTTTGCTGCTGCTGCCGCTGTAGCGAATTTTGCCGAGAAACCCATAGAATTATTGTGGGTTGATATGGACGTAAATTTTAAAGGCTCTGAGACAACCATGGCTATCGCACCGGCAAATTGTACCATTGATGCCATCATTTTAAAAAATTGTGAAACCGAAAAATGGTGGCAGGACTGTCTGCAATTTCCATAGCATAAACTTATCGACAGTTTTCAGAAGTGGCTTCAAATGTTGAAGGAGGTAAACAACTATCAATTCAAGATTTTTCCTCTTCTCCATTCTATTGTTTCCATTCCTTCTATCAGCCCAAATTCAAGATGTAAAAATTCGCAGCTGTATTGAACAATATTTTAAGCTAAATCGGGCTGGTCCAGAACTTGTTTGCATCGATATGTTCGATCATCCCGAATTCGGTTGCACTATCAAAATAAAGATACTAGCCCGGCGTACTCAAAGTGGGCAGGACTTGCTATTTGCCTTTGCTGCTGCTGCGGCAGTCGCAAATCTCGCTGAACACCACATTGATTTGCTGTGGGTGGAAATGGATATAAATTTCAAAGAATTAGAGACAACTATGGCATTGGCTCCGGCAGACTGCACCATAGATGCCATTATTTTAGGAAACTGTAAAACTGAGAAATGGTGGAATGACTGTCTGCAATTTCCTTAATCAGAATTTTAGTTTCACAACTTAATCCTATTCTAAATTCTAGCTAATATCACTTGATGGGTGGTAAGTTTGAACCTGGTTTCTGCCCATTTCCTTGGCTTGATACAAAGCTTGATCAGCATATTTCACAATAACCGTTTCATCCTCGCAGTTTGATAGTTCTTTCGAATTAAGTCCGCACACTCCCAGACTGATGGCTACCTTTAATTTCTGGTTGTCATCAGTAGTAATGACTTCAGTTTCTACTGCATCTCGCATTTTCTCAGCGAATATCTCTGCACCTGGTACATCTGTCTCTGGCAAAAGGACGATGAATTCCTCACCTCCGTAACGAGCTAGCGTATCAGTCGTGCGGGCTTTTTCCTGTAACACTTGGGCTACCCGTTTCAAAACGAGATCCCCAACCTGATGGCCGTAGGTATCATTGAATTTCTTGAAAAAATCTATATCCATCATGATGCAGGCCATATTTCTCTTGTGTCTGATGGTTCTGGAATGTTCCTGAGAGAGTTTCTCAAAGAAAAAACGTCTGTTGTGTAGCTGGGTTAACTCATCGGTTACGGCCAACGCTTTTATGGCACTTTGATTCTCGTCAATTTTTTTCATTAATTGTCGAATAAACAGGTAAGTAAGTATCAATAAAACAGAAAGTGAAAGCGTGCTCAAGATAAAAATCAGGATATTATTCCAGCGCTGCGCTCCCTCAATCTCGGTGATATCAATATTAACGCTTATTCCACCACGTATATCACCCTCCTGGTAGCCTTGCTCAGCATGGCAATTCAAGCAACTTACTTCAACCACCAGTGGAGCCATGTATCGGTAAATAGTCTTGCCATCCTCTTTAAATTTTTGAATCGCCTCAACTTCTCCCTTTTCAAATGACCTCAAGGCATTGGTCTCAAAATCATCTGCCTGGTTGTCTGGATTTATTGGATTCAAACTGGTAATATGAAAAGAGTACAAGCTATCAGTGGTAGCAAGCTCAGAAATTTCCCGAGTCATTAGAGCCGGGTTCTTTTTTGTATACACAGTACCGTCGGAGCTGACAATATCAGGGCTATGCAAGTATGGGTTTGATGTGACTCCCTCTGTTTTCTCAACATAAAGTCCATGGTAATTTGCATTCCACCTTCTTGTAAGCAGGATGTTGTCAAAGTGAGATCTGGCTCTTGATTCAACCTCTCTTTTAAGTAGCTGGTTATTCTTGATGAAAAGCCCAAGAATCATCCCGATTGTAAAAAGTGAGATAATCACAGTAATCCTGCGGATAAACTGTTTCCAGAGTGACTTTAATTCCATAATTCCCCCGAATCTGAGATTAATTGGTTTTGATAATTAATTATACCATTTCATGCAAATATTACAACTGATAAACAGGGTGTCAGAATGTTAGCTGATTCTATCTAATTAGGGGATTCACTCCCAATTTCATCCATATCTCAATAGGTGACCTTTTGGCTTGTGCATAAACCCTTCACCGAATCCTCTACTCGCAACCTGCTGGAAAATCTATATTAGTTTCAACATTCAATTCGGAGGAGAATCACCGCCATTCACTTCCTGGTAATTTCAGCTTGGATTTAATAAATATACCTGATTGTTTTAGAGGGGAACATGGATCGTAAACAAACCTACAGCATCGCACTACTATCGTTTTCACTACTATCGCTTGAATTAATCTGGACACGGATTCTGGCAGCAGAATTCTTTTATACCTTTGCCTTTCTGGTTCTATCTCTGGCCATTCTCGGCTTGGGTCTGGGCGCCCTAACCTTGCGTCTTATTCCTAAAGTGGATACAATGCCCAGTATGAGAAACAGCCTGTTGCTGGGTGGCATGATGATTCTCGTGGGTCCACCCCTGGTCTATCGTCTCGGCATGAGTTTTTCAGCCCTTACTAGCAGCTTTACCATGCTAGGAAAGCTCCTTCTGGTGATTCTTATCCTCAGTTCCAGTTTTTATTTCTGCGGTATCGCGTTGGCCATTCTGTTCAAACGCTTCCATCGACATATCTCCCAGCTATATATGGCTGATCTTTTGGGGGCGGGTCTCGGTGTCATCGGGGCTATCATTGCCATGAATGTGTTCAGCACCCCCGCTGCTACCTTTCTAATCAGTATTCCCATTTTTATCGCTGCCATGCTAAACAGCGACAAGTTGTTAAAGCTTATTCCTGGCGTGTTGATTCTGCTCGCAATTGGAGCCGCTTACAATGGACACACACTGCTCAAGTCAGCTAAACCTGAACGTCTGCCCAGCATTTACCAACATTGGGATGCCATGGGGCAGATCAAGATGTTTGCCTACCCGGGTGATGAAGCCAGAGGCATGGTCATCGATAATGCAGCCAACACACCGGTCTACCACTTTGATGGTGATTATACATTGCCAGATAGTGGAGCGGAAGATCTGTGGGGTATTCCAGCCGGGGATCTAATCCATCAGTTTGATTCATGCAGATTTCTCTCACTTGGGTCTGGAGGTGGTGCTGATGTGATACAAGCCCTGATGGAGGGAGCAACTGAGGTTCATGCCGTTGAAGTCAATCCCTGGTTCAATAAAATGCTCACTGAAGGAGACCCCTCTGGCTATTTAAGCACCTACCTGGATACTTTGGATACAACACTCACCATGTTGCCAGAATACACCAGCCAATTCTACCAGGACCCAAGAGTCATTGTTGTTTCGGAAGATGCCAGAGCTTTCATTCGTCGACACACTTCCCGCTTCGATGTTATTTATTCTCTGAGTTCGAACACTTTTGCAGCTTTAGCATCCGGATCCTTTGCTCTGGCCGAAAATTACCTGTTTACCACAGAAGCATTTCAAGATTACTGGACTGCTCTTTCTGATTCAGGTTATCTGATGATGGAGCACCAATTCTATATGCCCCGCTTGTTAAGTGAAGCGCTACTTGCCTTAGACAATCTGGGAATTGAAAATCCTGAAACGCATATAGCTGTTTACAATTTACCTCAAATGCGTCGAAAAGTTCTATTGCTGTCCAAACGCCCCCTGGCAGCTAATTTCTTGCAGATTGCCTTGAGAGATATCACATCAGAAAATTTTAATGATGTTCATCTCGTGTATCCAGCTGTGGATTCACTCAAGGATAATATTTACCAGAGAATTGTAGACCTGGGCTGGGAAGAGGTGGCCGATTCCCTTGCTATTGATATTTCTCCCAATAATGATAACCGACCCTTTGCCGCTCAAATGGGGTTGTGGAAGAATCTGAGTTTTGACAAAGAAGCTAGATTGCTGCCCTATGAGTTCAGAGGCTTTCCTCTCACAAAATTGATAGTGTTTATCATCATCATGGTCGTTCTGGTGCTCATCTTTCCCATCACACTCATCCCTTATCTAAAAAAAGGGCCGAGTCTTTCTCTCAATCACTTCGCTTATTTCGCTACCATCGGATTCGCCTATATGTCAGTAGAGCTGATTCTCATGCAGCAATTCACTTTATTGGTTGGTCCATCGGTGTACAGTGTGGCTGCAATTCTGATGACATTATTAATCAGTTCAGGCATCGGGAGTCGCTATTCTTCAGCATTTGAATCGAAGTTAGTCTTTTTTGCCATTATCAGCTGGCTGTTTCTTGATATCATGTTGTTCAAGTATTATGTCCTGCTGTTTGGTGATTTTGAACAAAGCATACGAATCTTCTGGACTATCATCCTGGTCAGCCCTCTCGGATTCTTTATGGGCATGCCCTTCCCCAAGGGAGTCAGATATGTCGGTCCCCTGGTCGACTGGAGTTTCGCCGTCAATGGAGCTGCTTCTGTTCTGGGCTCCACGGTCACCATTCTCATCGTAATTAGTTGGGGATATTCAATCGGCCTGATAGTTGGTCTGGCCTGCTATGCGGGAGCAGGAATGTTGATGTGGAATACCTCCCGTAACTAGCAATGTTTCAGCTGGTCCAGTAGTTATCTGGTTAACATTAAAATCTTTTAATCTTTGGTGATAGGGACGCAGATTCTTCAAGTGATGCGCCTGCCTAAATCAACTCTTGCGAAGAGCAATCAACATTGATTTTTCATTTGCTTTGGGTTAATTGGCATTGATCAAAGCTATGCTTTCTCATTATTAATATTCCAGTTAAAGCCTCTTAAGGGATCACGACAAATAAAATAAATCAGTTCTAGTATCCTTCCATCGACAAGGCCTGGGGAAGGAGGTCTTAACACTGCAAATCTTTAGATTTCATCACTTTAGCCGTAACAACCATTTTGCTTAATGCAATAAATTGGTATAAGATTTGTAATTGTAAATCAGTATTAAATGATGCTGATTAATAATCATAACAACCATAAAATAAAACTGAGAGATCGTCATGTATAATCCTCGCATTATCATGATCTTGGTGATCAATTTTCGTTCGACAATCAGGGAGAATTAAATATGAAAAAACTGCTAATTCTAGGCGCAGGAACTGCCGGAACCATGATGCTCAATAAAATGGAGTCTGTTCTGGACAAGGAAGAGTGGGATATCACCATTGTCGATCAGTATGAAACACACTATTACCAACCTGGATTCCTATTTATCCCCTTCGGGATTTATAACCGTCGTGATGTCATCAAACCCAAGCGAGATTTTTTCCCGCCTGGTGTTAATGTCATCTTTTCCAAGATTGATCTGATTGAGGCAGATAAAAATCAGGTTATTCTTGATAGTGGGAAAGTACTGTCATATGACATCCTGCTGGTTGCAACTGGCTCCAAGATCAATCCGGCTGAGACAGAGGGCATGCACGCAGGCGGTTGGCACAAAAATATTTTCGATTTTTATACAGTTGAAGGGGCTGTGGCTCTGCAGCAGTTCCTGAAATATTGGGAAGGCGGCAAGATGGTTCTCAATATCGTTGAGATGCCCATCAAATGCCCCGTGGCACCCCTTGAATTTGTTTTTCTGGCAGACTGGTGGTTCACAGAACAAGGCATCCGGGATAAAGTTGATATTGAATTTGTGACACCCTTACCGGGAGCTTTTACCAAGCCAAAAGCTTCCAAGGTTTTCGGTGATTTTCTTAATAAGAAGAATATCAGTCTCACTCCGGAATTCAGTACAGGTCGGGTTGACTGGGAGAACAATAAACTTATTTCATGGGATGAGAGCAGCATTGATTACGATCTGCTGGTAACCATCCCCACCAACATGGGTGATGAACTTATTGCACGTTCCGGTTTGGGTGATGAACTGAACTTCATTCCCACCGATAATTTCACCCTCCAATCCAAGGCAAATGATAATATTTTCGTCATCGGTGACGCCACTAACCTACCCAGCTCAAAAGCGGGGTCAGTCGCCCACTTCCAGGCGGATATCCTCCAGGATAATCTTCTGAGCTATATAGATGGCAGACGCCTCAAGGGTAAATTTGATGGTCATGCCAATTGCTATATCGAGTCAGGTTTTGGCAAGGGCATACTCATCGACTTCAACTATGAAACCGAACCCCTACCAGGCAAGTTTCCGCTTCCCGGTGTTGGTCCCTTCTCTCTGCTGGAGGAAACCCGCATGAATCACTATGGCAAAATGATGTTTCGCTGGATGTACTGGAACCTACTACTAAAGGGTGCTGAACTTCCCATCGAATCACACATGCTCATGGCCGGAAAGCGAGCCTGACATGAGTGGCAGTGATATTTCTGGACAGCTCGCTGAAATCCAGACCACCCTGGACGGCATTACTGCTGAACTGGCACTGGTCAGAAGGCAGCGCCAGGAGATGGAGGATCTTAAAGAAGATCTAACCCGTGTAGCCAAGGATCTCTTTGCCGGTGCCATCGAAGAATTCGAAGACATTGCGCCCTTTGTAAAGACAGGTGATTTTCTGCACCTCGTCAAACTTATCATAAGAAATACAAACAACATCACCGAGGTGATCGGCAAACTTGAAAGTGCTCTGGATTTCTTTGAAGATTTCAAACCTATCGGTAAGGAACTCTTTGGGGATACGCTTGACACTCTGGATAAGCTGGACCGGGCTAAATATTTCGAATTTGCCAGTGAAGCCATTCATATCAGTGACAATGTGGTTGAGCATTTTTCAAGAGAAGATATCAAATTATTAGCCGATAATATTGTACCCATCCTGGAAACCCTCAAATCAATCACCCAGCCTCAGATGATGGGAGCTATTAAAAACGGGATCACCATATTTGATAAAATGAATGTGGATGATATCCAGGAGGTTTCAATCTGGAAAGCCATGCGGGAGCTCAATACACCTGAGATGAAACGGGGCCTGGGCTTTGTTATCGCATTTTTGAAAAATATTTCTAACCAAGAATCTTAAATCTATCTAAGGAGACAAATAAAATGACTACAAAAGAACTTGCCGGAACTTCTGTCGATGTGGACGCGGAGGGATTCCTCACCGATCATACGATCTGGAACCTTGACCTGGCAGCAGCCATCGCCAGAGAAGAGGGTATTGACCCATTGACTGATCGTCATGTAGAAGTCCTCAACTTTATGCGCAAAGAATTCGAAGAAAATGGCACAGCACCTTCAATTCGCAAAATGAATAAACTGAATATTGTTCCTACCAAGGAACTCTATGCCCTTTTCCCTGGTGGTCCAGCGAAAAAGGCCGCAAAAATCGCAGGCCTGGGAAAACCCCAGGGTTGTATCTAAAGGAGAATCGATATGAGTGAACAACCTGAACCAATCAAAAAAGTTTCGTTAATCGTCTCCAAGGGTTCTCTGGTAGATGTTTATCCTGCTCTGGTCATGGGTAATGGTGCTCGCATGGAAGGCATGGAAGCCTCCATCTTTTTCACATTCTTTGGACTTGGAGCCCTGATCAAGAAGACCCAGAATTCATTGAAAGTGGCCACGGTGGGTAATCCAGCTATGAATATGGCTATGCCCATGCTGAAAATGCCTATTACCATGCCCTTCCCAACTCTATTGGGAGCCATTCCTGGTGTATCTAATTTTGCCACCTGGATGATGAAAAATGAGATGGAGAATCTGGATATCCCTACGATCCCAGAATTTCTTGAAATGTTTACTGATGCCGGTGGTGAGGTCTTTGCCTGTAAGCTGGCCATGGACATGTTCAAGCTCACCAAAGATGATCTCTGTGATCAGGTATCATCTGTCTTAACTGTAGGTGAATTCTACGAGCGCTCAGCTGGAGCATCAATCATTTTCACCTAGATATATCTTTACGCGGATAGAAGAGCTGGAGTCAGGGTAACCTGCTCCAGCTTTTTTTATCCTGAAGGACATTGAGCTTGTAGAAATGCCAGCAACACCCCTCTCTTTCATTTAATTGATCTGCTTGGGACTTTCTACTGATCCGATCTGCGAACATAGAAGAAAATCCCTTCCAGGAAATTTGGACATTCAAGACCCTAAATGTCCGGAGTCACCTGAGGTGAAGTGACTAGAAGCCGGATAACTGGTAGCCGGGTAAGGAAATAGAGAGAAGAATTCTGTTAGGGCTAGAGCCCACTCTTTGGTCATATACTCTACTCGCTAGAGTGACTCACCGGTATGGGGTGACACATCTTGTCCAGACAAAAAAAAGAGGCTGTCGATCAGGACAGCCTCTTTTGTAAAGCTATACAACTATTGTTTACAAACCGAGTCTTGCTTCTGCTATTGTGAGCAGTGTATTAGCATATCCAGGATTGTGGACTCCGTGACTGTGATCATAATAAAGAGCACGTTCGTTCCAGAGTGCTTCAAAAACATCTTTGTGAAACATTCCTT
>JABIFG010000020.1 GCA_018650795.1 Fidelibacterota bacterium | reverse complement strand
CGTCTTGCTCAACAAAAAATCGATGGCTGGAATCAACTAGACTCCAGCCATTTCAGCTTCTGGGGTTTATCACTGATTGTGGATATGGATGTACTGTTTATCGTGATCATGCTCAACTACGAGTGTCATGGACAGGCTGCGCCTCTGCACTGCACTTCGGGCAGGTAAAGCGAGAACCCGCCTCAAAGGCGACATCAAAATCGATGCGGTGCTCTTTCTCCAAAAAGCGAACATCGACTACCTCCCAAGGCGACTGAAGGCCGAGGGCTGCGGTGAAGAGAGATGCCTGATCCATGACGTATAACTCCTTATTCTGATAGTTAGCCTGTGGACTTGTGGAAATCTCCCTTCGGGAGACCAAGGGAAAAGCCATGGATAACAGGAACGCTTCGCTCCCAGTTATCCACCGCTTTCCTCCCCTTTTCCACAGGGTCCACAGGGTCCACCGGCTCAGCAACAACCACTATATGTTGTGGTAAGGTTATCATCAGATTTTAGGCGCTACCCACACTATTCAGGAACGAACCAAAATCACTCACACAACGCCTTACATAAACTCTCTCACAGATCAGCAACACATAACATTAACGCCTTATTCCAGACTGGCAGAACTATACCAAACTCCTGCTTCAACCTATTATTATCTAAACAAGAATAACTGGGACGAACAGCAGGCAAAGGATATTGTGATGTTGGAATCGGCTCCAACTTGACAGAAGAATCAGGCAGTGCAAGCGCAACAATCTCTTTCACAAAACCATACCATGATGTACTTTCTTGACTCGTTAAGTGATAGGTCCCCCACCCCCCTCTCCCTTCTGACACCTTCAACAGTGATAATGCTGTAGCTTCCGCAATCATACGTGACCATGTGGGAGCTCCAACTTGATCATCAACAATAGAAAGCTCTTTACGCTCTTGAGCAAGCCGCAGCATAGTCAACAAAAAATTACTGCCCCGTAACCCATAAACCCAACTGGTGCGAAATATAAGGTACCGAGAACAAACTTGAGAGATCGCCATCTCCCCCGCCCACTTACTCTCTCCATACACATTTAGAGGCAACGGCTGATCAGATTCCACATAGGGTGTCGCCTGCTCACCATCAAAAACATAATCCGTAGAAAAATGCACCAACACACTACCTAATTGTTCAGCCTCTTCTGCCAGAACTTGAGGCACCAGATGATTCAGAGAAAAGGCGCACTCCCTCTCCTCTTCTGCCCGATCTACCGCAGTATACGCTGCCGCATTCACAATCCATTGGGGGCGAAACTCCCTAATCAAACTTCTCAGGGCATCATGCTGGCTCAAGTCCAACTGCTGACGAGTAGGGGCATACACATCACCCAACGGAGCCAACGTTCTTTGCAACTCCCAGCCAACTTGGCCATTCCCGCCAGTCAATAAAATTTTTCTACGCATTATGGATAAGTTTCACAATTGGCGAAAATCTCCCCCTGCTGATCTTTATCAGACAACTTAGGTACAACTGAGTCAGGCCACCGAATAGAAATCGATGGATCATCCCAACGCAAACAGCGCTCATATTCTGGAGCATAATAATCCGTCGTCTTATATTGAAAATCAGCAACCTCTGAAAGCACCACAAAACCGTGCGCACAACCGGGAGGAACCCATAACTGCTGATGCTCTTCCCCATTCAACTCCACCCCCACCCACTCACCAAACGTCGGTGAGGAGCGACGCAGATCAACCGCCACATCGAAGACACGTCCCTGTGTAACACGCACCAACTTCCCCTGCGGCTGTTGGATTTGATAGTGAAGCCCTCGCAGCACCCCTTTCGATGAACGCGAATGGTTATCCTGAACAAAAGCACTCTCTACACCCGTCACCTCTTTAAAAGTATTGGCATTCCAACTCTCCAGAAAGAATCCCCGATGATCACCAAACACCTGGGGGTGCAACACAAAAACATCCGCAATATCTGTTTGCTCCACCCTCATTGTCGTGCTGGCTCCAGCAACAGGCTACGCAGATACTCACCATAGCCACTCTTAATAACCTCAGACGCCAACTTTTCCAGTTGCTGATCATTAATCCACTGCTGCTGCCAAGCAATCTCCTCAGGGCAAGAAATTTTCAAGCCCTGCCGCTTCTCCAAAGTTTGGATAAAATGACCCGCCTCCAGCATCGAATCATGAGTGCCCGTATCCAACCACGCATGACCTCGACCCATCACCTCTACCTTCAACTGCTGTTGCTCAAGATAGTGGCGATTCACATCCGTAATTTCTAGCTCACCTCGGGGCGACGGCTTCAACTCTTTCACAATATCGATCACTTGATCATCATAGTAATAAAGCCCCGTCACCGCATAGTGGCTACGAGGAGATTCAGGCTTCTCCTCTAAACTAACCGCCTTTCCGAATTGATCAAACTCAACCACCCCATACCGCTCAGGATCATGCACATGGTACGAGAAAACCGTAGCACCATTTTCACGTTGGTCTGCCGACGACAGATACTGCTCTAGATCATGCCCATAGAAAATATTATCCCCCAGTACCAACGCCGATGGCGCCCCATCCAGAAACTCCTCACCAATCAAAAATGCCTGCGCCAGGCCATCGGGGGAAGGCTGTACTGCATATTGCAACTCAATACCCCACCGAGAACCATCCCCTAACAGTTGCTCAAAACGGGGGGTATCCTGAGGCGTAGAGATAATCAAAATCTCCCGAATACCCGATTGCATCAAAGTACTCAATGGATAATAGATCATCGGCTTATCATAAACCGGTAACAACTGTTTAGACACAACCATAGTAATAGGGTGTAGGCGCGTCCCTGCCCCTCCAGCCAACAAAATCCCTTTACGCTGCCTCATTTCCTACCCTCATAATTCTTAGAAACCCAAGCCTCATGCTCACCACCACTGACCTGCTCAACCCACTTCATATTCTCTAAATACCATACCACTGTTTTCCGAATTCCCGTTTCAAAGGTCTCCTTGGGCACCCAATTAAGCTGGTCTTTAATCTTATGTGCATCAATTGCATAACGAAAATCATGCCCAGGCCGATCACTCACAAACTCAATCAACCGATTATATGGCCCTTTCTTGTCTGGTCTCATCTCATCCAGCAAGCCACAAACTGCATCAACAATTTCTAGGTTGGTCATCTCATTCCAGCCGCCTACATTGTAGACCTCACCAATACTTCCCTGATCCAGCACCGTTGCAATAGCATCACAATGGTCACTGACATAGAGCCAGTCACGCACATTCTTTCCATCACCATAAATGGGAAGAGGCAGCCCCTGCAAGGCATTCTGGATAATCAGAGGAATCAACTTCTCAGGAAACTGATAAGGGCCATAATTATTCGAGCAGTTGGTCGTTAATACAGGTAAACCATAGGTGTGATGCCATGCACGAACAAAATTATCTGACGATGCCTTCGATGCAGCATAAGGGCTATTGGGGGCAAAAGGGTGAGCCTCAGTAAAAGGAGCTGAATCCATTGAGAGAGAGCCATACACCTCATCTGTTGAGACATGAAGAAAACGAAAATCTGCTTTCTCCTTCTCTGCCAACTCCCCCCAATACTGACTCACAGATTGTAATAAACTGCAGGTACCGACAACATTCGTCTGAACAAACGCATCTGGCCCATAAATAGAACGATCCACATGACTCTCTGCCGCAAAGTTAACCACTGCACGCGGCTGATATTTTTGCAACAAAGCAGATACCAGAGCTTGATCACCAATATCCCCCACCACTAGCTCATACCCACCAGCCTCAGCAAGCTGGTGTAAGTTATCTGGGTTACCTGCATAAGTCAACTTATCCAGATTGACGACTGATTCGCCCTGCTGCTCTAACCAGTGCAAGATAAAGTTTGTGCCGATAAAACCGGCACCACCTGTAACAATAATCATCTATACATCCCTGTACAAAAAATACGATTATGACATATACCACTGCTATTTTCTGCCCAACCTTCCTTCGCCCCCCTCCTTAGACCATATCGTTACCCCCTTCTCCGCTCAATCTCCTTCATCGCTTCAACCCCCTGTGCAAAGTCGCGGCATCGTTGTAGCCCAATCCAGATGGTCTGTGGCCCCGGGTAGCCATCTCCCTTGCGGTTAAGAAAGCCGCCATAT
>JABIFG010000188.1 GCA_018650795.1 Fidelibacterota bacterium | reverse complement strand
GGAATTTTTTCATCTGGGTCATAACAAAAATCCAGCTTGGAACGGTTGAGGAAATAGTTTTCTACAGGTGTGGGCGGGTTGAATATATTCTTTTTTATCATGGCATCATTATGCTAGCTGGGAAAGCATATTCCAACCATTTTTTGCGCATTACACTTTTCATAAACGCAATAATATCAATACACGTAAGTTGTCGTTTGTTAATTTTATTTACTAACTTAAATTTTTTAATCCCGGACTATTTAGACCAATCGGAAAATTGTAATCTTAGGGATTGTTGGCTATGTTAAAGGATATGACTGGAAAAATAAATACAGCTATTATTGTTGCTGCTGGCAGTGGCAAGAGACTGACAAGTGAAACACCCAAGCAATTTCTGAAATTGAGAGGTGTAGAAATCCTGTCCTATTCTGTTCAGGCTTTCATGACACATCCCAAAATTGATAAGGTCATTATTGTCACCTCAAAGAATTTTCTGGACCATGTAAAGGGCCAATATCCAGACTGCAAAATTGTGTCGGGAGGCGATACCCGACAAGACTCTGTATTCAACGGGTTGCAAGCCTGCTCTCCTGAAACTGACAATGTCCTGATCCATGATGCAGCCCGACCCTTGATTCCTGCTCATGTTATCGATGCCTGTCTCTCCCGATTAGAAACCTATGAGGGTGTGGCACCTGCAGTTAAACCGGTTGATTCCATGGTTGAAGTTGGTGATCCGGGATTTAGAAATCTTGAGCGTGACAGTCTGCGGATTATCCAAACGCCTCAATGCTTTCACCTCGATATCCTGAAAGCGGCGCATGCTTCTGGCAAAATTGATACCGATGAAATAGGTCTCGTGAAGCAATACAACCCCCAAGCTCGTCTGGATTTTGTTGAAGGTGCTCCAGAGACAATGAAGGTGACAAGACAAATTGATCTTAAAATCATTGAAATGTATCTCCATGATGTAAAAGAATAATTTGCCAGAAATCTTCTTTATGTCTCCAACACTCGATTTAGTCTATTCAACCACCAAAGGATACGCCAGCTTACTACCCCTCTTCAACTTTATGAAAATTCAGGGTTGGCAGGTCAGACTGGAAAAAGTTCATCGAAATTGTTTCCGAAATCGCAAATTGCTAAAGACCATTTCAGCTCACATTGTCATTGCCTATGATAAGCCCCTCGTCCGTCTCGAAAAATGTGGCTGGGAGGGAGAGTTCATCTATATCGAGCACGGCCTCAGCCCCATGAAATACTACACTTACAAATATGAATTCTTTCAGAGGGCAGCTCTGCTTTTTTATCCTGGTGAAGTGTTCAAACGTAAGATGGAAGCCATCAATCCGAAATTTAAGCGCGGACTCCTGGGGGGTTATCCCAAGGTGGATGAACTCATAAATTTACAGATTGACAGAAGTGATCTGTGTTCGAAATACGGCTTAAATCCAGATAAACCGGTCATTCTTTTTGCCCCCTCCTGGGGTGGAAAGAAGAACCGGAATGCCGGCATTCACAACGCCAAACACCTCTCCTCTCTTGAAAATCTACTGATTGTTCCACACTCGGCTGATTATCCCTATGCAAAAAGGTATGGTGCTGTCAAACCCGGTGATGGCAACATCAATCAGTTTTTACATCTTGCAGACGTGGTGATTAGCGATATTTCCTCTGTTCTGGCAGAGGCTTCCATTCTCGACAAACCTGTTGTTCAACTAGTCTTACCGGCCTACCCCGGGTGTTTCCCTGAAGCAGAAAGTCGGAAATCGGGTACCTGGGTTTCAGATGATATCCTGACCAGGGAGCAATTGACGGACCGCTCGGTACGTCCATTTAAAATTCCATATGTGGATGAGGACTGGATTATGGGGCATACTGCTGATCCTAGTGAATTAGAGGCAGCTATAAAGGATGCACTCGACCATCCCCAGGATTTTACTGAACAGCGAAACTATTGGGCCGAGCAAAGTTGCTGGAAAGCTGATGGTCAATCCTCAAGAAGAATCACCCACATGATTGATCAATATTTGAAAGATGGCTCGGTCATTCAACTGGTTGACTAAAACTCAGTGAAACCTTGTCTTTACAATATGCTTAACTATATAATCAGGCCCTGAAATTATGTGACGGTACAGTTGTCTTGAACAGGTGTTAAAATCTTAGGTTTATGATAAAAATAAAGGTGCAATGGTGAGAGCAATAATTTTAGCAGCCGGTATTGGCTCACGACTCGGGAATCCACGTCCCAAGCCCCTGACAAAACTTTCTACTGGTGAATTGATCATGGGTAGACAAGTGGAATCCTTGCAACAAGTCGTCTCCGTGGATGATATCCTGGTCGTGGTTGGTTTTAAAAAAGATCTTATCATGGAAGAATTTTCTGAACTAACCTATGTCTTCAACAATGTCTACGATAGAACCAATACCTCAAAAAGCTTGCTGAAAGCCATGCGGAAAGTCAGGTCTGATGATGTCATATGGCTCAACGGAGATGTAGTTTTCGACCCGAAAGTTCTGGCCAGAGTGGTGCAGGCAAAAACTTCATGCATGGCCGTCAACACGGCGTCTGTGGCAGAAGAAGAAGTCAAATATACTGTAGCTACTGACGGCTCCATTAATCAAGTTTCCAAAATAGTCATGAATGCCCTGGGCGAGTCTGTGGGCATCAACAAAATCGTATCAAGTGATATCCCCTTATTTATCGAGATGCTTGAGCGTTGTGAAGATGATGATTATTTTGAGCGGGGGATTGAGTTCGCTATTGAAAATGGATTAAAAATATATCCCGTCGATGTGTCCGATGTCCTTTGTATTGAGGTGGATTTCACAGAAGATCTGGAAAAAGCCAATCAGGAATTGGGAGAGGCGTGAACAATTTCTTTTTCGCAGCCCTTAAGGTTTTCCATCAATTAAAGATTAGCTATACAATTGGTGCTGAATCATTGGTTGGGCTAGTCGAAGGTGATCTCTACAAATACACCCATAACCTGCGGCTCTATCTATTTCCTACTTCCAGACTCCGTCTTGCACTACTCGCTTTTAAGTTGTTAAGATTAGGCATTATTTTTAAACCCAAGTTTAACCAGGGACGTCTCTATTATAAGCTGCGATATAAACCGAGTCCTTTAAAAAAAGAAACCACCTTTATCAGTATAACTCCTCTTGAACCTGCACAAGCCGGATTCGTAGCCTTTTTAGGGGGGCATGACACATTTTTTCCAGGATTGGATCTAAACGAAAACTTGCTCCAGAAAATTGAAGAGAACACCTATAATCTTCAGGCTCCCAACAACCATAATGAGTTTGTGGAAAAATACCGTACGGAGCTGATGTCCGGTTTTTACAAAAAACATGAAGTGCAGTTTGATACTGAATCTGAAAAAAAAGCTGTCAAATTCATGCATGAAAATGTTGAAGTGATGAATAAGGCTGGCATCGACTTCTGGATTGAAGGGGGAACTCTCCTGGGAGCTCTCAGGGACCAAAAATTAATCCCCTGGGATCATGATCTGGATTTTGGCATGAAATACAAATCTGAAGCGCAAATGAAGCAGTTGATTAGAAAGCTACGGCGCCATTTCTATGTGAGTGTAAGATCTTTTCCCAAGACATCCAAAATCTGGCATTTGGGTAATTACAGAGTGTTGAAAATATTTCCCCGGAAAAACTGGTTTTTCAAGGAGGACTTGTGTTTGGACCTCTTTGTTTACTACGAGGGGACGCTCCCCGGAAAGGATGAGAAAGTCTACAAATATGTCGTCTGGGACAGGAACGCGTATCACCGCAAGGAATTCTTTGACACGATTGACACCCTCAAATTTTACGGAGGCCAGGTGCCTGTTCCTGCCACAGCAGAAAAATTTATTGAAGTAAAGTATGGGCAGGACTGGCGGACACCCATAAAGGAATGGAACGTTGCCCTCGATGATGGATCCATCTATAAAGAAGATTGAGTGATGCCAAACTTCAGCTTAAATGATCTCCCCTCCCAGTATCATTCACTGAAAAATGCTTCCATCCTCATTGTGGGGAATGGTCCCAGTGCAGCCAGACACGAGCTTGGTCATGAAATTGACAGGTTTGATCAGATCGTTCGTATCAACAATTTCGTCACCGATTCGATGGAGTCCCGGGTTGGATCGCGGACTGATCTCTGGGTGAATGGTGCCAATCAAGGACTAAAAAGACGGAATGATATCCCTGAAAAGATTTTGGTGATGATACCTCCAGTCGTCCTCAATCATAAAGGGGATACTATCCATCAGCGTATTGAAAAACGACTTGGGACTAAGGGTTATACGCTTTTACCATTGGAAATGATGTCTGAGATGGAAACAAGTTGTGGTCTGGATCGTCCTACAACCGGATTTTTTTCTATCTATTTCTTCTATTTGCTGGGTCTTGACCTGACTCTACATGGCTTCGATTTTTTCTTGGGATCGACAGCTCATTATTTTGATAGTCCGTTAAAACGATGGCTTAAAGAAAAGGGGCTCATCAAGAAAGCTGCCAAACATGATGTTGAGGGAGAAAAGAATTTTGTTGAAGCCCTCATACAACAAGGAAAAATCAAAGTATTAAAGCCTTAATTAGTGATTGCATTCTAAGTATATGGTAACCCGCGACATAAGTCGTGGGTTATTAATACTCTCTTAAGCCTGTCAGCCGTTTCAACGGTTTTATTATTGATTTTATGAACAGACACTAATCAACCACGTTTCAGAGTGAGCAGTACCAGACCCGAAAGGGTAATTGATCCCCCAATTACCACATTCCATCCAACGACTTCACCGAAAAACAACCAAGCCAGAACCGAAGCTAAAATCGGTTCTCCAAAAGGCATTGAACCAACTATAGTAGGTCGCAGATACTTGACAGCATAACTCATACTGTTGTGTCCGATAAGCGTTGGTAATATAACTAAACCTAATAACCATTTCGTATCTGCAAGTTGAAATCTTAAATCAACTCCTAGACTGAATGTGATTAAGACCAGTGTTAGCGCAGCAAATAAATACAGCCAGCGTGTGTACATGATATTGGTGATTTTACTGCGCACACGTTGGCCAATCAGGAGCACAACGGACATAAAACCAGAACTGGCCAGGGCATAAAGATTCCCCCTGGTTTCTACAGCACCCCAGTGAAAACCGGATCCCTGCACGATGATGGCACCAGCTATAGCCATCCATAATCCAATCAATGCGCCAAGAGCTAATCTCTGTTTTAAAACTAAACGTTCATATACGAGTGTGAAAAGTGGGGCCATGGTTGCAAAGAGCGTGGCATTGGCAATGGTCGTGAGCTTAACAGCTGAATAAAAGAATGCGAAATGTAAGGCTAGGAATATTCCGGCTATGATTATTGCCGGGAATTCTTTTTGGCCCAGAGGTTCCTGCCCTTTGATGATCCCATGACCCCACAACAAGGTAGAGGCTCCCGCCATTCTCCAAAATGCGATGGAGAGTGCGGCTAATTCTGGCAGGAATCTGGCGAGGGGAGCACCGAAGCTGACCCCAAGAAGACCAAAAACGAGAATAATATAAATTCTGTTATGCATGCCTCGAACATAAACCGAGTGGACAACTCGAACACGCGCTGATTAATGCTTGCCTCTCCAATCAGAATCAGTCGGTAACTCACCAAAATTGTGGGCTGTGATGGGCGTCTCTCCATATATATTGCAGGATGTCAATTTTTTGTATTATTCCGGCGCGTGGTGGCTCAAAAGGTGTTCCACATAAAAACATTGCTCCGTTCCTGGGGCAACCTCTGATTACTCATTCCATTAAGTATGCCTTAGAATCCAAGTTGGTTGATCGTGTATTTGTTTCAACGGATGATGAGCAGATTTCGAATATTTCCATAAGTGATGGATCTGAAGTAATCCCCAGACCTGCTGATATTGCTGGTGATAATGCCACAACAGAATCAGCAATAGCTCATGCTATCGAATGGTGGCAGAAACACAAATTGATGCCTGATATCATCGTTTTATTGCAAGCAACCAGTCCATTACGTCCTAAGCACTCATTGGATCTTGCTCTGGAGAAGTTTCAGGGAGGTGATTTTGATTCGTTACTGAGCATCTCTCCCACTCATCGGTTTTTCTGGAAGGTTGATGGACACACAGCCCAGGCTGAATATGATTTCATGAATCGACCGAGACGTCAGGATATGACAGAAGCTGATATCAGCTATGTTGAGAATGGATCCGTTTACATTTTTTCATTAGACCACTTTAAGCGGACGGGGAACAGACTAGGTGGAAAAATAGGCTATACCATTTTTCCTGAAGAATTTAGCCCTGAAATAGATACACCGAGTGATTTTACATTACTGGAAGAGATCGCTGAAAATTTAGAAAATTAGATCGTTTTATTAAAATATTGGAGGTTGCTTTGCCAACTTTACAACTGGGTTCACAAAACGTAGGTGAGAGCGAACCAACCTATATCATCGCCGAAATTGGTATTAATCACCAAGGTGAAGTCGAGATTGCAAAAAAGCTGATTAAAGAGGCAGCTGATGCTGGAGCCAACGCTGTAAAATTTCAAAAGCGGAGTATTATGCGGATCTTAACCCATGAGGGTTTGGAAATGCCTTATGACAATCGAAATTCATTTGGTAAAACCTATGGTGAACATAAAAAAGCATTGGAGCTCTCTGAAAGTGAATACCAGGAACTTCAGGAATTTGCTCAGGAGCATCAGGTTGATTTTATAGCCTCTGGTTGGGATGAAGAGAGTATTGATTTTCTGGATAATTTAGGTGTACCATTTTATAAAATGGCTTCAGCAGATCTGACCAATATTCCCCTGCTCATACATACTGCCAAAAAGAACAAACCCATGATACTGTCTACGGGGATGGCCGATATGGAGATGGTAGAGACTGCAGTAAATGCCATCAAACCTTATCAGGTACCACTGTGTATTCTCCAGTGCACTTCGACCTATCCATCGGTTTTTGAAGAGATCAACCTGGGAGTGATCAAAACCTACCAGCAAAGCTATCCCGATGCAGTGATTGGTTATTCAGGTCACGAATTAGGTATCGCCATTACAGAAGCTGCTGTAGCATTGGGAGCAAAAATTGTGGAACGCCACTTCACTCTGGATCGGACCATGAAGGGTGGTGATCATGCTGCATCTCTAGAACCTGGTGGTTTTTCCAAATTGGTTCGTGATATTAGACATATAGAAGCTGCCATGGGTGGATCAACCAAAGAGGTACAAGAGTCAGAGGCTCCTATATTCAAGAAACTAGCCAAGAGTGTTGTTTCTATGGTAGCACTGTCCTCTGGTACCATATTGTCTCGAGATATGCTTACCACAAAGGGTCCGGGTACAGGTATTTCGCCTGCCCGTCTGGATGACCTCATTGGCAAAACGATAGCAAAAGATGTTGCTGCCGATGTTGTACTGAAGGATGAAGACATCAACTGGTAATAATGAGTAGCTCTTCCATAATTTGTGGCTACATAGTTAACAGGAGTAAAAATGATATCTGAACAACTTCAGGCGAAAGCACAAAAAATTAAATTGGTTGTTACAGATATCGATGGTGTCTGGACAGATGCAAAGATCTATTACACCGGGAATGGTGAATTGCTAAAAGCTTTCAGCTATTATGACGGTATGGCAACCGCCTTGTTAACCAAGGCCAACATCAGAACAGCGATAATTACAGGTGAAAATTCCCAACCTGTAGCTCGGAGAGCTGAGAAGCTTAAAATCAAGGATGTATTTCTTGGTGTTCAGGATAAGCTGGAAGTATTTGAATCACTCCTCGAGAAATACAAGCTACATCCTTCTGAGGCAGCCTACATCGGTGATGACCTAAATGACTATACTGTAATG
>JABIFG010000187.1 GCA_018650795.1 Fidelibacterota bacterium | reverse complement strand
CTTCAGTGAGTGACGACAACCCCTATTCAGAAAGCCTATTTCGAACCATGAAATATACACCGTCCTTCCCTGCCAAACCCTTTGAGAGCATAGAGGTTGCACGTAAGTGGGTTTATGAATTTGTTCCATGGTAGAACAACGAACATCACCATAGCGGGATCCAGTTCGTTACTCCGAACCAGCGCCATAACAGGGAAGATAAAGAGATTTTGGAAAAAAGAGAGGCTGTCTACGAGGCTGCAAAAGAGAGGAATCCACAGCGGTGGTCAGGCAAAACCAGGGACTGGAGTCCGATCACTGAGGTATGGCTTAACCCACCGAAAGAGGTGCGAGCAGAAGAGCAGAAATTACGTAAAGTTGCGTGAGAAAATCGGTCATCTTCGTTGACAAACACCGGAGTTGATCTGTGAAAATGTATTCCCTGAAAAGGTATGGATGATGTTTTCTAAAGGAAACGAATTAAAAACACTTGCTGATGGAATAGAAGACTCTAAAGAAGAGAAAATATTCACTCTTGAAGCGTACCAGAAAGGAAATGATTCAGGTTTGTATGATTCTTTTGTGGTTACACGGGATGGAGTTAGTCCATCTAATTTACAAAGATTCATGCAGGGTAAAGAGCTAATTACGATAGACAATGAATAGCTAAAGGAGAAAGATAATGGCAAATGGTTTGGATTTAAGGTCAGCAGATGATAAAGTGTTAGAAAAAGAAATTGAAAGACTGACGAAAGAAAAGGAAAAGAGAGATAAAAAGAATACAGCCCTGAATGAAGCAAAAGAGCAGATTGAGAAAATATTATCAGATAAAAATCTAACGCTAGAAAAAGTGTTTCCTGATAAGTTTAAGAAGAAAGGATTTTCAGCAAAAATATCAGACAAAAATAATGATCCATCAAAACATAAGTGGAGAAATCCTAATGATCACAGTGAGACATTCCATGGGGTTGGGCCTAAGACTAATAGACTAAAAGAGTTGATAGCTGAGCATGGTGAAGAGGCATGTAAGGTTTTGGATAATTGGCCAGTTGTAGAGGAATAATCTGAAGCATATATCTTCATAATCATAACAACAATCTAATGGACTTAATCTAATGGACTTTATTGACTCTATCTTTATTATTGGAGGACCTGCTCTGTTGGCTTATATGTGGATTCATAAAGATGATGACATAAGATCAGAGCTTAAATCCAATATGGATAAGCAAGATCAAAAGATAGAACACATCGACAATATGGTTAAGTCAGTTGATAGAACGTTAATGGAGCCAAGGAGACGGATAGACAGATTATCAAAGGAGTTCAATTCGTTATCTATTATTCCTGATACAGCATCAAATGAAGATGTGATTCCTATCTCAATGCGAGCACAAATCCGTAATGGAGATGATTACTACAATAATCATGATTATTATAATGCTGAATTTGAGGTGTATGAGGTCACTTTTCCAAATGCCTTATCTACTTCTACGAATGATGTTTATGGAATATCTGCACACATTAAAAAATCAGATGTTGGTGATAATCCAATTTACGTAGTACATGGTGAAATAACAGGATACCCATATCTGGTTCCTGAAAATATTCGAATATGCTGCAGACGTATTGATGCAGGTATATTTTGCCATACCGATAATAGCGAAGAAATAAAGCTGGGTCACTTAGCGAGACCATGAATCTAAATGAATGATATAACAATAGCTAAAGCAGAAGAACTAAATAACTCTGAACTATTAGATGTTCATAGATGGTCTTCTTATCAAGAAGTAAACAATGCTGTAGATTATATCTATGATGAGATGACTCAATTAGAGAACTTCAAAGGTAGACCAATAGCAAGAAAGAGACACATCAAAGTTGTTATCCTTGATCTCTATGTTAAGTGGTTAACTGACCCTGAAATGTATGTAGCCTATCAAAGAGGTAGTGATGCATATCAACAAGGAAGATACAATAAGCTCCATATACCCAGATCCACAGATAGAAACAGATAAAAAAGAGAAAGCCTTGGTCGTATAATGAATTGCAACCAAACAGCTCATCACCCACTGGGTGCAACCAAGACTCTCTCTGATGAATATTCTACCCTACAAGCTCACCACGACAAATGACCAATTG
>JABIFG010000019.1 GCA_018650795.1 Fidelibacterota bacterium | reverse complement strand
GTCCTGAGTACGCCATCCTCTACGAGAACAGTTTCTTCAGATGGTACACCCTCATCATCGACATTGATGGAGCCTCGGATATTTGGATTGGTTCCATTATCCACAATAGTTACAAAAGGAGCAGCAATTTTCTTATTCATTTTCTCTGAATAGACAGAAATACCCTGGCGATTAAAATCAGCTTCCATACCATGACCAATAGCTTCATGAAGCAGGATACCAGCACTGCCTGCAGATAATACCACAGGAAACTCTCCAGCTGGAGGTGTTTGAGCTGCAAATAGCTTTACGGTGCGCGCAACTGCTTCTCGAGGTAGTCTCTTTAGCTTGGCTTCAGTGAGAAAATTGATATCGTCACGAGCGGAGTAATCAAAATAATTATTTTCCCTGCGACCATCCTCTTCGGCTGTGCAGCCTACAGAGATTCTTAGCATGGGTTGGTAATCCGAAGCGATTCCACCTTCAGAGTTCACAACCAGAATATATTTTTCACTGTCACTAAAATTGACACTGGCCTTTACGACACGTGGATCCTCTTTAAACACATCATCATTGATGGCCTGGAGCATACCTACTTTGTCCTTTACGCCCACATCTTCGTAGCTCACTTTTGTATCGTAGTAATTCATCAACTTCGTGGCATTAAAAGATTGGGGGGCGGCTTTGGCTGAGCCTGAGGCAATTCCTGCAGCTGTACGTGCAGCGGCTTTCATGCTGGATAAGGTAATATCTTCTGTAAATGAGTAACCCGTCTGATTTCCATTAAGCACACGAATTCCCACACCCAAAGTGACATTGGTGCTGGCTGAATTCACAATGTTATCCTGAAGACGGATAGAGTTGCTCAGTTCATTCTGGAAAAAGAGATCGCAGTAGTCACCACCATAATGGAGGGCCTCTGCCATCACCTTGCGAATCATATCTTCATCTATTCCAAATCGTTGGAAATAGAAATTATAAGGATTATCACCTGCTCCGACGCCTGCAAAACCTGTACGGATAAATCCGGGGAGGGTTGCCAGGGCCAAACCAGTACCGGTGACTTTAACGAAATCTCGTCTACTCATCTGTATCATTACCTATTCCTTTCAAATCATGATCATTTTATAGGGTATTAACCTATCCAATAGGACGACTACCACCAAATTTTTTCTAGCAGGATGCGCTTCCGTCGCCAAATGGTTATGTATGGCGTTGAGTGGTTTCACACATAGCACCCGATTTCCACCGCCTTTAGCGGGGTTCAATTCGGGGGTTATGAGAATCGCTAATATGTAGTCTTACTTAAAGGTAATCTGTGTCGTCAGCTCGATTTTAGCTCTGGTGTAGTCTCGGCTTTCTTTAATTTTGTGGGTATACAGACGATAGGTTGGAGCGAATACCACAGCACCCCAGTCAGACTTATGTAAAGTGTAAGTATATGACAACCATAGATAGGAGAATTTACTGTTTTCTGCCTCTGAAATATCCGGGGTAGTTATAGCCTGGTCATACCACGCAACCAGCGTTCCAGGACCTAATTTACCAACCATTTTTACACGGGCAATCCAGCCGTTGTAAGCTGCTACGCCAGTTAATGAATCACTTACAGACTGGCTAGTAAGTCCACCAAAGGCAGAGAGTTTAAAACCGGCCACTTTGGGCAGTGCAAATTCAGCACCGTAGGTAACTGGAGCAGGTCTCCCCTTATCTGCAAGTGTTACCAACAAATGCGGAGCCATTTTAAATCCCAGAAGGGATAGCGGATAAGAGAAGTAAACGGTGTATTGATCTTTGGTGTTGGATGCAGAGGAAGAAGTTGAAGTAATCGTAGTATCTAATCTGATAGATCCACTATCCTGATCAACGATATAGCTTATGGAGGTATCACTGGTGGAGACGAAATACTTATCTACCACCTTTTTGCCATTATTATCGTCTACTAAAATTTTTACATCCAAGGGTTTACCAGCTAGTTTATAATTGAAATCAAAACCATGGGCTGCATTATTGTTATAGGTGTCCCAGGCTTTGTCCAGGATGATTTCGGGGTAATAATGAATATCGAGCACGGGATTATGAGGCACAGGAATAATACCACCTGACCAGCTGAACTTTTTGCCTTTATGTCCAAAATAGAGCTCCATAAAATCGACGGATCCCCTACCAGCACTAGGATTGCTCAAGCTACTGGGTGTTTCCCCTGTTCCAAATTTGCCTATCCAATAAGTACCACCATTGTGGCCTAAGCGAGTATTGAAATAATATCCATCACCTATATCTGCTTTGATCATGAGCCGAGCACGATAATAATAGTAAAAATCTTCTGATTTGGTGCCAAACTCGCCATTGTCCTTTAGATCAAAGCGCGGTCTAAGCCGTGCATCTCCTGAGAGAGTGATTTCAGCATAGCTGCCAGAAATCAGTATTATTATTAGCATGAACCAGATTTTTTTTAGCATGATAATCTCCACTTTGTTTCTATGGGTCCCCTCACCCATTGCGCAGGCGATCCAATGAATTGTCAAAAGCCTGCTCCTCTGGCAATATAGACAGATTCGCACCCTTGAAATAAAATATGTGCGTGAATTAATGAAATTCTGAGGTATTAACAACCCACGACTTCCACCGCTTTAGCGGGGTTCAAGTCGTGGGTTAATTGATACATAGATAGATCGTAACTGTTTTAACAATATTGTGATGGCTCGACGACTTAAGCTTTGGCCCACTTATTTTTAAGTGAATACCACCAGGACAAGCTCAGCAGATAGGCAAATAGATAATTTCCAATGATGATGATGGTAAAGACCTTTGCAATATCCCACCAGCTGCCGTTGAGACTGAATTCGGGGACATAACCAAACAGGAAGGGGCCGATATATAAGAATTTTGCGAATTTAAATGCGGAAAAAGCGGTGCGCCACATATTGGCCTTGGCAATGGCAGCTCCGGCAAAGGCTGCGATGCAAACCGGTGGAGAAATATTGGAGTCTTGGGATAGCCAATAGACGATCATATGCGCGGCGATCATATTCACACCTAGGTGTGTGAGTGCTGGGACAGCGATGACAGCTGTAATGAGATAAGCAGCTGTTACGGGGACACCCATCCCCAACACCAGGGATGCCAGAGCAATAAATAGGATGGTTAAAAAGAGACTTCCCCCTGCCAGTTGAATCACG
>JABIFG010000186.1 GCA_018650795.1 Fidelibacterota bacterium | reverse complement strand
GCAGATCGCAATTCTTCAATCCCTCAGCGAGAAGATTGACCAGCTCTGGGCGGACCATACCGATCAATTGAGCCAGGATCGAGCGCGTACCGAAGACCCGTTAACCGTCTGGCCCACCCCGCAACAGCAACAGGGGAGCAGCACCAGCGACAAGGATCAGATTCGTACTCAGGGGATCTTTAACCAGAATAGCAAATACGCCTCCAGCTACCGCCGCCTGAAACTGGTGATGGACTACTGGTCCGCCCTCTGGTTCTGGCCCATTGATCAGGTGGGTCAGCTACCGACCCGTGATGAGTTTATTGCCGAAGTGGGGCTGCTGATCAACGGCAATGTGATGGAGGTAGAGACCATTGAGCAGCCACCGCAACAGAGGGATCTGCTAGAACCATCCCCGATAGAATCAGAGGTGCCACGAACAACACCTACACCGTTAACGGCAACCGAATCAGAACAGCACCAACTGGGGCTGGAGTCAGAGGAGCACTCCCCACAACTGCACGACCATCGCGGTCAGCTACACCTGGAGCGGGTGATGGAGTTCTTCCCAAGGCTGCAGCGGGTGCAGCAGTTAGCGGATCAACATAAGTTCTTCCACTGGGAACTCGCCTTTGCCGATATCTTCCAGCAGCGTGGAGGCTTTGATCTGATTCTTGGGAATCCACCTTGGCTGAAGGTAGAGTGGAAAGAGGGCGGTATTCTGGGGGATGCCAACCCCATCTTCCATCTGCGTAAGCTCTCGGCAAGCAAGCTGGCTGAAGCGCGTCAGCAGGCATTTGAGCAGTTTAACGGGCTGGAGCAGCAGTGGTTTGCAGAGTATGAGGGGCAAGAGGCAACGCAGAACTTCCTCAATGCGACCCAGAACTATCCGTTGTTAGAAGGGCAAAAGGCGAATCTTTATAAATGTTTCTTGCCGGTGGCATGGCGCATTGGGGCTGAGCAAGGGGTCAGTGGCTTTCTCCACCCGGAAGGGATCTATGATGATCCGAGGGGGGGGCAGTTCAGAGCGGCACTCTATCCACGGTTGCGAGGGCATTTTCAGTTTCAGAATGAGCACAAACTCTTTAAAGAAGTTCATAATGAGACCCTGTTCAGTATCAATATTTATGGGAAGAACCTGGAGAAAACAGAGTTTATTCATCTTGCAAATTTGTTTGCACCATCCACGATATCTTTTTCAGAAAATCATGGTGGCACAGGTTTGGTTCCTGGAATTAAGCATGTTGAGAGTAAAACAGATAATAGTGGTGTCATAGCTTATTGGGAGACAGCAGGACATACAGACCGAATCATTCGGGTTGATGAAGAGGCACTGAGAACCTTTGCCAAACTCTACGATGCACCAGGAACTCCATCACAACAGGCACGACTACCGGCACTACACACCACCCAACTGCTCTCCGTACTGGAGAAATTTGCCCAACAACCAAGACGGTTGGGAGATCTGCAAGGGGGGTACTATTCTACACAGCATTGGAATGAGGTTAATGCACAGCAAGATCACACCATCCGCCGCGAGACCCGTTTCCCGACAGGTGCAGAGGAGTGGATACTCTCCGGACCACACTTCTTTGTGGGGAGACCGTTTTTTCAAACACCAAGGGCTGCCTGTAATACCAATCGTTCTTACGATACCCTCGACCTCACCACCCTACCAGACGACTACCTGCCCCGAACCAACTACGTTCCCGACTGCAGTGCAGAAGAGTACGCAAGCCGAACTCCCACCGTACCGTGGAGCGATGAGCAGGGAAAAAAGCGCAAGGTGACGGAGTTTTATCGGCTATGTCACCGAGGAATGCTTTCACAGTCAGGAGAGAGGACACTAATCAGTGCGATTCTTCCGCCTAGTGTTGCTCATATAAATGGGGTTCAAAGCACATCATTCCAATCAGTCGACAACCTTCTTGCAGCAACGGCGATTTGTACTTCAATTGTTGGTGATTTTTATGTAAAGAGTACAGGTAAGGCAAACCTTCATTTTATTTGGGAAAGTTTGCCAGATTTAAGTGGTGCTGAAATGAAGCTTAAAATTGCACTGCATTTGCGAGTTCTTCTTGTTAACTGTCTGGTTGATCAATATGCGAACCTTTGGAGACTAAGTTGGAGTCCAGCCAACCTCTCTCAATGCTGGGCGAAAGAGGGTGGTCGTCTACTTAATACCTTCTTCACCCATCTCACACCGGAATGGCATCGAGACTGCGCATTGCGTACCGACTACGCCCGCCGACAAGCGTTGGTAGAGATTGATGTACTGGCAGCAATGGCACTTGGGTTGACGCTGGAAGAGCTACTCACCATCTACCGGGTACAGTTCCCGGTTATGCGCCAGTATGAAGCAGATACTTGGTACGATCAGAAAGGCAGAATTGTCTTCACCAACTCCAAGGGATTGGTTGGTGTAGGACTACCCAGAAAGGCCAACAAAAAAGATCTCAGCTACAGTATTCAGGTCGATGATCGCAATGAACAGAATATACCGTTGGGTTGGGAGGATATCAAAGACCTCCAATCAGGAGTCATCACCAAAACCTACATCGATGATACTCAATCCAGTGGCCCGGTAGAAAGAACCGTCCAATACGATGCCCCGTTTGATTGCTGTGATCGGGAGGATGATTATCGAGTGGCGTGGGAGTATTTTAGAAAGGTACTGTAAGAGAAGTGAAAGCAGAGGGGGAACAAAAAGCTGGTATCGGATTAGATGGAGTCATCTTAGTGACATATTGGTTATTTCTGACTATTTAACTGTTGGGAAATAAAGTCAGCCTTACATATAAACAAGAGAAGTTC
>JABIFG010000185.1 GCA_018650795.1 Fidelibacterota bacterium | reverse complement strand
TCAGGTACTCGTTACCTGAGAACGGAGATATGCGTTTGGTCATTTATGATCTCCTGGGTAGGGAGGTGCTTGAGCTGGTGAATGACTTCAGAAGTGTAGGCAATTATGAGACGACCTGGTACGGTCTCGACCAACAAGGTAATCAGGTGAGCACAGGCGTCTATTTTGCTCGGCTTGAAGCTGGTCGCAATGTAGATGTCATAAAGATGCTTTATCTAAAATAGGATTATTGGCTAAAACACACTTTCCTCCTTTGGCCAATAGCATGACGAAGCCCCCGCCCACACTCGGGGGCTTCTGCTTTTATAAATATTTCCCCCAAATGCTGCCAAATGTTCCATATGGGATAGGATTGGTTCCATCTGTGTTAGTCTGCAACTTCTGAAATTGCTAAACTTGTACCAAATTTTTCAGGAAGGGGACAAGCATGCGACATTTAAAAGTATTCATGTTAATGACAATGGTGCTCATGGGCTGGGCTTGGGGGCAAACAGCACCGGAGTTTGGACAAATCTGGCACGACTCTGAACAGAATCCTACCTACAGAGAGTATCGTATTGATTCTACCTGGAATGAAGGTGGAATCGGTTTTACGACATGGGGTCATGCCATGTGGGATGGGGAGCAATACAG
The DNA here is from genome assembly GCA_018650795.1 of Fidelibacterota bacterium. GTDB lineage: Bacteria > Fidelibacterota > UBA8477 > UBA8477 > JABMPR01 > JABMPR01. The sequence continues at coordinate 2,975 of JABIFG010000185.1, read as the reverse complement.
GTTGTACGTTTCACGAAGTGGACCACTGCCTGATAGGACTCACTCTATTGGAGTCTTTTTTACCTCAGATCTGGACTCAGCCTGGGTGCCTCATGAGAATAACCCAATATTTGAACCGAGCTCTAGCAATTGGGATAGCTCAGATGTGGCAACACCCATGGTGATTAAGGATGGTGACACCTATAAGATGTGGTACAGCGGATGGCATCCGGATGTGGATGATTGGCACATGGGGTATGCTGAATCAAGTGATGGAATAGCCTGGACTAGACATCCTTCACCTATCTTGAGTAGTGATGCAAATTCAGGATGGGATTCATACTGGGGGTTAGCACCTTATGTGATCAAAGAGAGCGATAACGACTACATCATGTATTACGCAGGTCAAAACGGCACTTCTTTTACATGGAAAATCGGGTGTGCCCATTCTACTGATGGTGTCAACTGGGCTCGGGAAGTAGAGAACCCCATCCTTGGCGTCGACGGTCCGTGGAGCACTAATTGGGTGCATATACCTGTGGTTAAAAAGATTGATGAAGAGTACATCATGTGGTTTGCGGGTGCAAAGGTGGGTGTAGACAGAGCCCAAATTGGAACGGCCATATCATCTGATGGTATTCATTGGAGAAAGGACCATCTCTACAATCCTATCCAGACTCAGGGACTACCTGGTGAGTGGAATGAGGTTGGATCTTACCCAGTTGAAGTATTCGAGGAGGATGGCGTCTATAAATTGTTTTATGGAGGTATCGATGAGAGCTGGGAATATGTAGGTTATGGTAATTCAGAATACAATCCAACTATTGTCCCTGCGGGGGATGTGTCAGGTACCTGGACAAAAGCTGGATCGCCCATTCGTGTTCAGGGGGAGATCACCATCCCTGATGGTCAAACTCTCACAATAGAACCTGGGACCACTGTAGAATTCGTCAATCCCGCAACTTTATGGATAGATGGTAGGCTCCTGGCGCAGGGTACTGAAGGTGATCGTATCAGATTCAGAGTAGCTGACACATTGGGATATCATGATTATGATGGAGGGGAAGGAGTCTGGGGTGGATTACGATTTGCTAGCACTCCGGCAACCAATGACTCATCATACCTTAGTCATTGTGATGTTGAATATGGTAATAGTCTAGTCGCAGGAAACAATCATGGCGGTGGAATAAAGATCGGTCATTTTAGCAAGTTGAGAATAGAAAATTGTCTGATACAGTACAATCATGCAGTCAGAACAAATGTGGGAGGAGAGGTAATTGGAGGAGGAATTAGTATAGATTATGATTCGAACCCTGAAATTGTAAATAATATTATTCAGTACAATTCAGCCAGACACCTCTCCGAGAATAAGAACTCTCAGGGAGGTGGGATTAGTCTTTACGACAATTGTGATCCTCTCATCAGCGGTAACATAATTAGGGGTAATTATGCCCAGGATACAGGGGGTGGATTATTCATATGGACGAATTGTGATCCCGAACTTGAAAACAATTTAATAGTAGAAAATACAGCAGTGACACGTGATGGATTGCTTGGATATGGTGGGGGAGTATGCATCGGTAGCAATTCACACCCAATCTTTATAAACAATACTATTGCTAACAATGAGGCTGTTTGGGGTGGTGGTGGAGTCTACTTCCATAGTGGATATGCAACCTTTATCAACACGATCATTGCAAATAATACCCGGTTGAGTGCTGGAGATGGAGAAGCTTGGGGACATGATATGGCCATGTATGGAAATACCATGGCGTCGCATACTATAGATATCCAGAATTCATGTCTCGAGGGAGGGAAAGACTTAATCATGTGGGGTGCTGGCAACACCGGAACCCCTGGCGGAGTGAATTTCGAAGAATCTCTCTCAGTTGATCCTCAATTGACTCAGGCTTATACCTTAATGTACGCCAGTTCACCCTGCTTGGGGGCTGGGACGCCCAGCTGTACAATTGATGGGGTCACATACAATGCGCTTCCCCAGGATGTATATGGGCATGTCTGCCCCGATCCTCCAGGGTCTTTACCGGATATGGGAGCCATTGAATCTGTCCTATCAGGGCATATTATTACCAGCGCCTGGGATTGGTGGGAATGGCCTGAAAGTCCAGTATTCACACCTGGTGCATCTGGAACCTACGATGATGACAAGGTGTTTGCCCCCGATGTATTGTTCCATGAGGGACAATATCATATGTGGTACGTAGGAGATGATGGACCCAGATTCCGAATCTGTCACGCCACCTCAGTGGATGGTGTTGAATGGGTTCGTGATCCAGCCAATCCCGTACTCATCAGTGATCCCACGACCTGGCAGGATAATGATCTTAACGTGCCTCGCGTGTTGATAATGGACGGAGTGTTCAACATGTGGTTCCATTCAAATGACAGAGTAGGCCACGCCACATCAACTGATGGGATAGATTGGACATTTTCACCCGATCCTGTTCTTGAGGGTAGTCCTGGGACGTGGGATAGTGATCAGGTATTTGTTTCAGACGTTATTTATCTCGACACTCTATTCCATGCCTGGTACACTGGTAAAAATAGTGACGTGTGGGGAATTGGACACGCAACCTCAACCGATGGTATCGAGTGGGTCAAGGATGTGGATAATAATCCTGTATTTGGTCCCAGCGAAAGTGGCTGGGATAACGACATGTTTTATGCCTCATCGGTTGTGTATAACGGAGGCTATTTCTATATGTGGTATTGCTCAAGCCAAAGCACAAATTACAATAGAATAGGTAGAGCCTCCTCCCTTAATGGGATCAATTGGATTCGTACAACCGCTGCTGAACCTGAGATAGGCTATGGAGAAGTAGGCTCTTGGAATCATGAGGCTTCCTTCTATCCGGCCGCTCTTCTCCACCAAGGCAAGTACGAGATATGGTTCAATGGTGCACCATCGTCAACCAGTGGATGGAGGATAGGCTATGCTACCATGGAACCGGTGGCCACAGATCCGCAATATATTG
>JABIFG010000184.1 GCA_018650795.1 Fidelibacterota bacterium | reverse complement strand
ATGATGTCAAGTTATTGTAGGTCCATCGACCAAGTAACTATCTTACTTGCACTCAACAACGACACGCCAGAGAAAAAGTCAGATGTCTATCGAAAATGATTTGGATGATGATACATCCTGATAGTAGAATATGCGAAGCAAATAACGAATGTTAAAACAAGAGAATAATACGTGAGCTCTAAACTTCCCATCAATCTGGAGGATCTGCTTCACCAGCGTAAGGTTGAAGGTGATCGGATCGAGTATAAAAAAGGATGGAATCCTGATCCAATTATCCGTACCATTTGTGCTTTTGCCAATGACTTTGAAAATCTGGGCGGTGGGTATATTGTCATCGGCCAGGATTGTGATGAAGCCGGTGTCCCCATCTTTCCTCCTTCTGGTATAGCTGATAATCAATTAGACAAAATCCAACAGGAGCTCCTCTCATTTTGCAACCACATTCAACCGGCATATTTCCCAAAACTGAGTGTTGAGCTGTTTGAAGAACGTAACCTTATTGTTCTGTGGGCTCCTGGTGGAGAAAATCGTCCCTATAAAGCTCCCAAAGCAGTTACCAGTCGACATAAAGATCACAACTACTATATCCGACGCTATTCCAGCACTGTTGAAGCAAAAGGTGAGGATGAACAGGAGTTAATAGCCCTTACAGCTAATGTACCGTACGACGATCGTTACCATCACACAGCTAAAGTTGAAGATCTTTCTCCTCAACTGATGACTAATTTCTTACGCCTGGTAGACAGTGACCTTGCTGATCAGGCATCAGAGTTGGCTGTTAAGGCCCTGGGTCGACGCCTAAATGTCGTTGGTGGTTCTGATGAAGCAATTATGCCGAAAAACGTAGGTCTCTTGTTCTTCAGTGAACACCCAAGGCAATTCTTCCCGGCAACACAAATTGATGTGGTCTGGTTTCCGGAAGGTGCTGGAGGAGATCGGTTTGACGAGAAAACATTCGAGGGCCCTCTTGCTGATATTACTCGCGACGCTCTGAGTTACATCCAAACCAACTACATCAAACAAACAGTGATTAAGCATGATGATAGAGCTGAAGCTGAGCGTTATTGGAATTTTCCTTACGCTGCTATCGAGGAAGCCGTTGTTAACGCTGTATATCATCGATCCTATGAAGTGCGGGAACCTATTGAGATCCGGGTTACTACTGAAGATTTGGTTGTATTGAGTTTCCCCGGTCCAGACCGGTCCATTCGGATGCCAGATCTGCAATTGGGTCGGGCTGTAAGTCGCCGGTACCGTAACCGCAGAATCGGAGAATTTCTGAAAGAGTTGGATCTCGCAGAGGGACGTTCAACAGGAATATCCAAGATCTTGAAGGTGATGGAAGAAAACGGTTCCGGAAAACCTGAGTTTGAAACAGATGAACACCGAAGTCATTTTTTGGTTCGCTTGCCCATTCACCCCAAGGAGAATCTCGCCCCGAAGGTAGATGAAAAAACTTCGGTGAAAACTTCGGTGAAAACTTCGGTGAGGATTCTTGAGTTGATGCGGGAGAATAAGAATATTACCATCCCCGATATCGCTGAGGCCATAGGTAGAACTACAAGGGCAATTGAGATGCAGATCGCAAAGCTCAAAGAAAAGGGTGCCATCGAGCGTAAGGGGCCGGATATGGGTGGTTATTGGGAAGTTAATGAAAAAACAAAAAATTAGAGAGCAAACACGCTAAAACTATTTCATGGCTACTCTTGTAAAAAAACACAGCAAATATTACATCCGCGTCCGTCTCTCTGGCGGTAAAGAGAAAACTATAGCAACCCAGACAGGCAACAAGCGTGAAGCCGAGCGTAGATTGCGGCTTGTGCAAGACAAGGAGATTCTCCTTAAAGCTAAGTTGATTACTGAAGCTGAAATGGAAGACCTTGAGCTCCAAGATGCAGTAAATAGGTTTATCAAAGAGCGAAAGGTTAATGGTCGTAGACCAGCAACGATTAAGTCATATCAGCGAGTTCTGGATTGCTTAGTAGAGACCAATTCCCCCAGATTATTGGTAAACTCAATTACCACCAAGAATATTAGAAAAATGCTTGACCATCTGCACAAGGAAAAACTCAGTGATACTACAATCAATATTTATATCCGTTCTGGGAATGCGTTTACAAACTGGCTCTTTGAAGAAGGATACATTCTTGAAAAAGTGAAGGTAGCCCAGGTCAAAATTAACGAACGACTACCGAAGTTCTTATCGTTGAATGAGCTAGACAAGTTTTATCAACAGGTAGATAATCCAAAGTGGTATTCAACATTCAAAGTATTTGAGAGGCTTGGACTCCGCGTTAGTGAGCTTCAACATAGCATCCTTGAAGAAGATCATATAACTATCCCCGCCGAGCATTCAAAGAGTAGGCGGCTCAGGATGATTCCTATTACAGCTGATCTGATTCCACATTACGTGATTGCGATGGACAAACCGTACAAACCCAACTCAATAACACACGCATTCCGAGATTATGCTGATGATGCAGAAATCTCCAAAGACAAGTCGCTTCATAGTCTGCGTCATACTTTTGCACTTCGTAGTCTGGTTGAGACAAACAACATTATGTATGTCAAAGATCTTCTTGGCCATCAGGATGTCAAAACAACGATGATTTACACTAAATTTCCACCTGATTTTCTTGTAAAAATGTTGAAGCCAAAAGCTAAAAAGGCCAGCAGTCAAATTATTGCTCAGGCGTAAAAGAACGCTCTTGCCTTGTTATACCTAAAATGCACAAAATGGGGACATAGCGGGGACGGGGTGTCCAATACACCCCTTAAAGCCCTATACAGTAACGCATACAAAAACTTACCTGATGACTCTTAATCAATTGGTTCCAGGTTCGAGTCCTGGGCGGTGTACAAAACTAACCCCCTGATATATAGGGGGTTTCGGACGAAATAGACAGGTTTTAGGGTTAGGTCTGTAGGTCGTTACTTATCAAAATTGGTTTCCTATTGCGAGAAATGATATATTTTCGGAGGTGCTTAGCTTCAAGAAGTACATTCTCAAGAACGAGTAGCATACCGTGAGGAATAGATGACGAAATATATATTCAAAGTGAATGAGTTAGCACCAGTAGCGCATGCTTATTTAATTAAGGATCACGGTGTGATGTTCTGGTATGAAGGTGAAACTTCTGAGTATGAACCCGCCCAGATGAAAATTGAAGATGGAGTATCGGAAGATATTCCGCGTCCTCTCTTGGTGGACCGGAAAACGATCCGGGCATATACCGAGAACGGTCGGGAATATTGTATTCGCTTCATCAATACACGTATCGCCAATTATTTGCTCGATGAGTATGAAAGGAATTTGGATTCTGCTCCAGACAGCGTAATTGAACTATACGCTAAGAAAATAGATCTGTTTTATCACTGGTTCTGGCAGCAAAGAAGGAAATCCAGCGAAAAAATATTCGAACGATTTCTTCGGCATGTGAAAAGTCGCCGCATAAAATCTGAAAAATTAGCAACATGGCATACTCTCAAAGAAGCTGCTGAATATGCCAGGACTGGAGTCACAAAACTGCGGGAGCTCATCGATGACGGGAAGTTAAAATCTTACCGGCTTGATGATGCAAAATCTAAGTCAACGATATTAATCAACCGTAAAGACCTGGATGCCATGATTCTGTTTGATAGGTCTAATGGTCTGACCAAACGTCAACAAGAGAGACTCTCATCGTATTCTAATTAGATCCCTTGTAGTGAGTGCAGATTAAGCAGTCTAACCCAAATGGTTTTATCTTGATTCATCCGGTTAGCCAAGAATACTTTTGGACTCTGATGTGTAGATATTATCCAACCGTTTGTGATGTTTACTCGTAAAATTGGTCAAACTTTATGACTATATTTTTCTTTGTCCTTATCAGATAAACAAAAGGTGGGTATCACTCCATAATCCACAGGATCATAGTTTGCTAATAACCATTTAAGAGCTTCAGGAAAAAGGTATCTCAATTTGAGTCTAATCAAATTTACTGAATTGGTTGACTTACCGCACCCACCTTGATTAGGATGACAATAGCCCTTATTGTTTATATGTACTCTGTTTGGTTTTGGGTAATAAGACATAGTTTGTTTACCGCATACTGGGCAGGTCCAGTATTTACCTTTCGGTTTCTCGTCCATGAGCTTTTCATAAACAAGTTTAAACGGAACCCTATCATTCATTTTCCGTAAGTCACAACTTGGATCTTTCATGTTGGTGTGTTTCTTGATGTCAAGTTCCTGTTGTACCCGACTAAAAGCATTTTTTCTTAAACGTTCACTTTCAATTTGTCTTACCCGAAGTTTTTCTTCACCGATATGGGAAGTATCGTCAGGTTCAATATCTAGAGGTGCTATTAATCTGTGTGCTTCTTCTAGAGTGTAAGTCGTCAAAGTAATTCGGACAAGATCGCTTAAAAAATAAGAGACACTTTCCGGGCATCCAACATATTATGCAAACACCTCTTGGTGCTGCGATTTCATGTTTTTTTGTTTCCTCATCTGAAGCGTTTTTTCTTT
>JABIFG010000183.1 GCA_018650795.1 Fidelibacterota bacterium | reverse complement strand
TTATCGCGATTCAGTGTTCCATGCCTGGTATACGGGGGAGAGTAGTGGCGTTTATGCCATTGGATACGCGACCTCAACAGATGGTATTGTGTGGGATAAACTCGCTGATCCTGTATTTGAGTCTAGTGCAAGTGGCTGGGATAGCAGGATGTATTATGCATCATCCGTAGTATGGAATGGTGAACAATACCAGATGTGGTATTGTGCTAAGGAGAATACCGAACCCGCTAGAATAGGTCGAGCGTATTCAAGTGATGGTATCAATTGGATCAGAGCTTCCACTGGCTCTCCTGATATAGGCTATGGTGAGCCAGGTTCGTGGAATGCAGCGGCCTCTTTCTATCCCGCTGTTTTGCTTGACCAGGGCAGGTATAAAGTTTGGTTCAATGGTGTGCCCTCGGTTGATAGCACATTTCGGATTGGCTATGCTTCAATGGAACCCGTTGCAACGGATCCCGGCTATACTGAAATACCTCAAAGCTTTATGCTGAGCCAGAACTACCCCAATCCTTTCAATCCCATGACCCATATCAGGTATTCATTGCCCAACAATGGAGATATTCGCCTGGTCGTCTATGATTTGCTTGGTAGGGAGATCGTTGAGTTGGTGAATGAGTTCAGAAGTGTAGGAAACTATGCAACCACCTGGTACGGAATTGATAGAAATGGTAATCAGGTGAGTACGGGTGTCTATTTTGCCCGGCTTGAGGCGGGCCGCAACGTGGATGTTATCAAGATGCTTTATCTAAAATAAGATTGTTGGCTTAAAACAAACAATCCTCCACAAGCCAATAGCCTGACGGAGCCCCCGCGTATTAGTGGGGGCTTCTTATTTTCAATGCCCACCTTCAAGCTCATAGTTCAATTCACCTGCCTTAATGTCTATTTTCAGCAGGTTTTCTTCTGGAGGGAGTGGGCAGGTAGCATATGGTGAAAAGGCACAGGGCATATTGTATGACTTATTGAAATCAATTATGGTAATCCCATTTTCATCAGCAGCTGGAATCACCAGGAAACGCCCCGCTCCGTATGTGCTTAGTCCGTTGGTAGCATCTCCAAAAATGATGAAGTAGTTTTCATCACCGGGATCGCCCAGTGGGGTTAGAGTGAGCGCCTGTCCATTTATCTCAAAATGCAAGATTCCAGGAGTAGAGCCAGGACTGGTATCACCGAGAACATTCACAATATCAACAGTCCGGGTGGTGTCGAATGTTTCCAAAGTAGCAGGAACCATCCAGCTGCTATCGATTGGGAATAATTCGGTGGGTTTGAAATTAACAAAATTGGGATGCTGGGAATCTCTCAAACGAACACCTGTGCGTTCACCTCTCTGAATGATATACCAATTCAGATTACCCCAGCTGAGCATATCTGGTTCCCCCTCACTATCTTTTCTCAGAGAAAATTCTGTTACGAGCGTATCGTTGAGATGAATCTTGATACCCTCAGCCACTCTAATAGAGACATTGCCACTATCTAATTGCAGAACTCCCATATATCCTGGAGTATTGCTTCCAGGAAAGACAAGCTGGTTATTCGCATCACTTCCGAACCGGTTGTCACCTTGTTCTAACCAGAATAAACCTGCCAGAGTCAGCCAGCCGTCAGGTTGGTTAAGCCTTTCATTTCTTGATTGATGCCAGTCCTGGATCTGATTCTCATAATCGGATACCGTGTCACCTTGCTCAGGTAAAGTTGATACACAGTTTGACAGTGTAAAAACGATCGTCATCACAAATATTTGAAATCTCATATATGCTCCATTATTAAAGCCTAACAAATCTTCTTATTCAAAAGGCAATTATACTCCAGCTAGTTAATCTAGAAATTGATATCAACAACTAAGATTCCATTGAAACTAAGTCGACGATTCGTTCAATCAGGTGAACGAGTAATTGTTCATTAATAGGAGATAGACTTTTTTATTGATGATAATAGCGGGTCACTACTGTGAGTTTCTGAAACATTAACAAAATCAAGTATTTACAATGTTGCGTATTGTTGTAAGCTTACAAGACTGATTACAATTTTGATATTCTGATAGTAAATGTATTCCAGGTCACAGTTGAATTAAGGATATTTAGCGCTAAAACGAGGAACAAGTGAGTTAAAATAGGAGAGGTTAAATTAATGATATTTAATATGATAACAGGAATAAAGTAAACTGAATATTTCGAATAAATCGCGTGGTGAAAAAACGGTCCAACACGTTAGAATTAATTCTGATTCCGTTGAACTCTATTGAGTGACGCTGTAAATTCGGTGCGTGCCAATATGAATGATTATTTTGAAAAGGGGACAGCCATGAAATTTAAACGATTAATGATGGGGATATTAAGTCTCATGATGGTCACCAGTATTAGCGCTCAAATACCTGATCTGGTATTACAAGAGAGCATTGATACTGACTATATCAATTATCTAAACTCCAAAGAAACAGAATGGGAAGCCCAGGTGGCCGTTGGTGGTGATGATGCCGCCACGATGAAAGCCTATATAGGCCTGGCTGCTCTATCCTTAGCCTGGACCCATATTGATGCTGATACTGCTTTCGGCGATCTCGAATTGTGGGCTGATTCTATTGAAACCAATCTTGATTCAGTCTTCATGCGAATAGAAGACGACATTATTCCGATGCTCGATCCATGGGAAATGGATCCTGTACTCACAAATCTGACGAATTTTTTTAATAATGGAGACTATGAGTCCTTTAGGGATTTCATTGACGACATGGATGAGACACTAGGCAATTATTTTGAAAATGTTGGCATGACCCTTGAGAATCTGGCGGATGATATCGATGGTAATTTCATGGATCCTGATTTCGGTCATATGATTGACTCGGTTTATAATCATGAAGCTGATTTTGAATTCTCCATGCAGATCCTAGCCAGTGACATTTCTGATACAGTATTCGTTGTTGATCGCGAATTATTTGACCATTTCCACGATCTCAGTGAAATAGGCGATTCAATAGGAATCAATATGGAGAATTTCGGAAATTATATGGATTCCATCATGATGGTGTACGATGGTGATGTTATGCCTGGGATTTCTGAACTGCGCAGTGGACTGAATGGAATGACTGAGTTATTGGACACCGTCCGAGTGATTTTTGACGAACAACCATTCGGCCCATTTGAAATCGATACGGCTCCCATTGATTCACTCCAAAGCGCTATTGCGGAACTAGATACGCTACTGGGTGGTAAAGCCTACGCAATTGGTCCTGATATAGAGGGCAAGACAATCGTTCCTCTGGCTATAATTCAAAACATGCCTGATGGGAAAATCGTCGATGTGTATTGGGACTTTTACAGATCAACCACACTTGAGCTCTACACTTTTGGTGGAATTTTCCCAGATGGTTTGGACGCTCAGACTTTAGATCTCATTTCAAGAGATTTAGTGATGAACAATTGGGATGATGATGGTGCACTCGACCAGCGTCTGATAGCTCTGAAATTAGCATGGGAAGCTGAATTGCTTTTAGATCCTATAGACCCTGATGCACATCTGGGATTGGCGGGGATTATGGCCTACAATATGATGAACGATTACGGCGAGACCTTTGACGATATTTTTCGATTATTGGAAGTTGGTCGAATTGACAGCCTCACATATCTGTATGATTGGGCCAGTGTAGACTTTTTTAGCGATCTGGAAGATATGCAGGATCATATGTCCTACTTTACTGAAGCAGATGCCTCCACCCACTTCGTCGTGCTGGTGAAAACCGAGAGTGATGAGTTAGGACCCTATCTGATTGGATCTAACAGTCAGTTTGAGATTGTTCATATTCCACGGGTTGCTGTTGCTGCACTACAGGTGGAATTAGAAATTCTCCAGGGAACAGCAGAACTGATCGTGGATGTAGTCACACAAGTCTATGATAATCTCGATGAAATCTTTGTCCTCAACCTGGATCCCAGTGTGCTGGATTTTAGCAATATTGACGATGAAATGGATCTGATTCTCATGCTTGAAGAATCGAATCCAAATTTCCTGACTCTCACTGATTATGGAGTGGAGCAATTTATTCAATTAGGGGATGATCTTGAGGAAGCTCTGTCTACCATCAATGAGTTCTTTGAGCTTATGGTTGGCTTAGCAAATGCTATGCAACCCTATGACGATGATTTTGGTATGGATGGTCTCTCCTTTATTGAAGACATGGAGGAAATGGAGACGATAAGCTTTGATCTCTGGCAGGACTTTGCCTTTCCTGATTCTATGGTGTGGATGGATGATGAACGGGTCAACTTTTCTGCCTGGTTTGATAATCCACCAACCAGCTTTCTGCTCATGTGGCGGGGACAGGTCTTTGGGAATGATCTATCCTGGGGTGGTCTCTTCCCGGACCGCTTTATCACGGATATAGCTCCTGTACCAGCTGCATTGCCGGAGACCTTTGTGGTCCACGCAGCCTATCCAAATCCCTTCAATCCTGTGACCAACATTCGCTTTGACCTGCCTGCCGATGGTATGGTCAATGTCAGCATATTCAATATTCGCGGTCAACAGGTTGAAACAATAGTTCAGGAAGAATTGGCTGCCGGCCAACACATTATTCCCTGGTCTGCTGCAATGCTACCATCGAACCTGTATTTCTATCGTGTTCAATATGGTGGTCAGACTAGTACGAATAAGGTTCTATTGATAAAATAGAAATCTAATCAGCTTGAATTTCAAAACATACAAGAGGAAGAAGCAGAGTTTCTTCCTCTTGTTTTATATGGTCTTTACCTCCTTCGCAAGTGCACAAGATTTCTACGAATTGTTGAACAATACCCTGGATCAACCCACTTTAACCAGAATGAACCTGGCTGACCTCCAGCAAACCCGCTTAAAACTTTCAAGCGCATATTCCTATCAGGATTATTTCCGAGAGCAATTATCAGGCAAAGACACCCAGTCACTTTTTGGTGAGGCTGCCATTGTTAATCTGCATGCCGTAAACGCCAGAAGAAGTTTTAAATATGGAGCTGTTATCCAGATTCAGGAGCGACGCAAAAATTATTCTAACCTCAATGCAGATATACTCTTAAATGCAGATTATCTGAATGAAGAGCACGACTTCGACTTACAATTGGCTTGCGGTAATGAGAGGATGATATGGGGTTTAAGAATTGACCAGCAGGGTACATCATTTGGCGTTCCCATGCTGATAAATGAATATCCCAGCTCTGAAGATTCTCAGATGAATCGTTACTTCCTTGATTGGTTGGAACCCAGTTTTGGAAATGAATTTGACGCCCATGGTGAGTTTAATTTGAATGGACTACAGACCTATTCCAGCTTGTCCCTGGGATCAAATCTGATTGTGAATCTCAATTACAGAGTCTCCGAAACCAGCTTTACACCCGTTATAGATTATTCGAATAATTCCAATATCGATGAGTTGAAGGGTGATCGTCAGATAGTTTTTGATGGAGCCAACGTCAATCAGTTCCTGGAGTTAAGCCTGGAAAGTCCACAATGGTCATTTAAACCGACTTTGACCCTACAAAAGAACAATGCTGACCTGACTATTGAGAATCCACTCCCTGAGGGTGTTATCGATGATTTTCCAGAATTGGGATGGCTTGAATTCAGTCGAAGGGGTGCTGCATTTTCTATTGAAAGCCAACTTGAAAATCTGGAGCTGGAACTTGGTGTTGGATATTCCCAATGGGACGCAAATACTGATATGAGTACCCCGGTGTTGGGACGTTATTGGTTTATTCCTATTGCTCATGCAGCTCAATTGCATATTTCTGGAAAAAGTATCTCACAACATCTGGGCTTCTACCGTGAACTATTCAATCGAGGAATTAGCGTGGATCTGATTGCAGGATACCAACACGCTTACTTTGATTTTATGGTCACTGGTGAAGCTGAACTTGAATTCAATATCCGCTCTATTCCCATCCATGATCCCTTGCAATTCCATTTGCATGTCATTTCTATAGGAGTTCCCATAGTGTACAGCTTCAATTCCTTTGCGCTGCACTATGAAATTAATCAGGTGCTCCCCTGGCTAAATCGAGTGGACGAGAGCCCCTTTAATTTTGAAGGAGGGTATCAGCCTGACCGAAAAGTGCGAGGCGGAGGTCAACATATGATTGCATTGAGCTATACGTGGAGGTAGTTTTCATATCCTGCGAATCCAGTGTGTCCTTGAGTATCTTTCTGTCAACACAAGCAGGGGCGTTTAGCATCACTATAAAATGGATCAATTGTGTTAGATATGTGCTGGGACTAATTCACCCAAATGGACTGGGTTTGAAGCTACTCAACAGGTAATCCTTTGATAATAGCATATTAAAATTAGTTTGATTAAACCAGACAAGTTATTTTGGATACATGCTTAAAAATTCATCGCTGCCTGCGGTCATCATGATTCAGTCGTGCGCAGATAGATCGTAGAAATTAGAGGAATAATTCATAACCTCTGACGGAATAACAAATGGGGAGGTCCTATGGGTAAACCAAGAGAACTGCTTGTTGTCGCTTTAATGGCGGGTGGGTTATGCTCGTGCTCTGTGCAGAAAATGGCCATTAACTCAGTTGCTGATGCGCTCTCTGGCTCAACTTCAGGTGTATTTGCAACAGATGATTTGCCTGAGTTTGTGGCCGAGGCCGTTCCTTTTGGACTCAAGCTGAATGAAGCCATACTGGAACAAACCCCTGAACATAAAGGATTACTACTGGCCCTTGCTTCTGGATATGCCCAATATTCCTATGCATTTGTTCAATTACCGGCTGACACCTTGACACCCTGGAATCTGAAACGCTCAAAAGAATTAAAATCATATGCGAAAAAGTTATATCTCCGTAGCCGCTATTATGCGTTCCGAGCCATTGAAGTCGATTCACCCAACTTTAAAGCTAATCTATTTGATCAACCCGATCTCACGCTGGAACAAATGACTGTTGAAGATGTGCCCACCCTCTATTGGCTGGGTCTTTCCTGGATGGGAGCTATTTCTATAACAATGGCGGATTTGGAATTGTTAGCCCAACTGCAATATGCAGATAAAATACTTCAGAGATGTCTCGAACTGGATGAGAGTTATGGCGAAGGAGCGCTCCACGAATTCTTTATTACCTACGATGGGAGTCGTAATGAAGCTATGGGCGGAGGTGCTGAAAAAGCGAGAGCACATTACCAGCGGGCTTTGGAGTTAAGTGGAGGTAAGAAGGCGAGTCCTCATGTGGCTCTGGCTACAACTGTCGCCATACAAAACCAGGATGTTGAAGCCTACCGCAGTCTGCTTAGTACAGCACTGGCAATCGACACAAATGCCTATCCCCAATACAAACTTGAGAATACTATTGCCCAAAGAAAGGCTAATTGGTACCTCAAAAATGTGGGTGATTATTTCTTGATTGACGATGGGGAGGACGACAATGATTAACTTGCGTAGATATTTAGTCTTATCAATACTTATACTCACTGCCTCAATGGTTTGGTCACAAACCATTAAACTAGGAACTCTGGCACCTGTGAGTTCACCCTGGCATGACACCATGTTGACCCTGGGAGAAGATTGGAAGGAAATTTCCGACGGTGATATAAAAATAAAGCTATACGCTGGCGGCATTCTAGGGGATGAAGCTGATATGGTACGTAAGATGCGTATCGGTCAACTACATGCAGCAGCGCTTACAATTGAAGGCCTCATGTATATCATCCCTGAATTCGATGTGTTGCGCATGCCCATGATGATTCAAACCGACGCAGAACTCAATCACGTTCGTGATGAGCTATCAGATTATTTCCGTGATATGCTGGAGCAAAGAGGTTTTGTACTTTTATCCTGGAGTGATGCAGGCTGGGCACATCTTTTTACAAATGCGCCGGTGGTCTACCCTGAGGACTTAAACAAAACCAATCAGATTTTATTTATCTGGGCAGGAGGATCTGGAAAAAGGGGTTGGATGGATGCTGGTTACAATGCAGTTGAAGTTGCCGCACCAGACATATTCATGTCACTCCAAACGGGTCTAATCACCACCGTCACAACCACCCCAATTATAGCTCTGAGCTATCAATGGTTCCCCGCGGTTCCATTCACAACAGATTTGAAGGCAGGTCCATTGCCCGGCGCCATTATTATCACAAAGAAGAAATGGAATAAAATTTCCAAAGCATATCAACCCGAAATTCTAGAAATATCTGCAAAACGAGGGAAGGCACTTTCGGAAAAAATTGTTGACCTTGAAAGTGAAGCTATAAAAGTGATGCAAGAAAATGGACTCACTCTTTTGCATGCCCCAGATGATGCCAGGGTAGAATGGCTAGAAATGGTCGAGACACATATGTACCCAGAAATTCTTGAGACAGAAGTTCCTGAAGCACTTTATTTGCAGGTCAAGGATATCCTGCAAGCGTTTCGCAAGCAGCAGCAAGATTAGTATATGAATCTGTGGTCCCGCGGTAAAAGCTCTATTACTTACGCAGAGAATGTGACCATTGCAGTATGTATGCTACTCATGGCTGCTTTTCCAGTAATCGAGATATTATCCAGAACATTCGGTGTTTTTGGAATTGTTGGTTCTACAGACTATACCCGACATTTGACACTTATTATCGGATTGCTTGGAGCCATTATAACCAGTCGTGAGCAGCGCCATCTCCATATTCACGCTGTGGTAGAATACATCCCTGATAACATCCGACCCCTGGTTACATCAATCATTAAGGGTATTACCATTACCGTTAGTATTGGGCTGGCCTGGGCTGGTCTGAAATTCATTCAGGCTGAATACTATTCACCGACCAAGATCGGCCAATTGATACCCATTTGGATTGTGTTGATTGTCATACCTGTAGGCTATCTCGGAGTAGCGCTGAGAGAGTTTTTTACGATGAAAGATGTGAAAGGACAAATTGTTGCGCTAGGAATATCAACAGTCCTCATCCTTTTTACGTGGTGGGTGTCCCCAGAAACAATATCGATGCTCATCATTCCTATTATCGGTGGATTTTTGTTAGCATCAATTGTAGGCTTACCCATTTTCGCCTGGATCGGTGGCATAGCTCTGGTACTATTTCTGGCCGAAGATATATCCATCGCTGCCATCTCAGTTGAAACCTACCGTATCGTAGCCTCACCGGTTTTACCAACCATCCCACTATTTACATTGGCTGGATACATGTTGGCGGAGGGAGGTGCAAGTAAGCGAATTGTCGAATTATTCAAACATCTATTAGGATGGCTACCGGCTGGACCAGCTATAGCAACCGTTTTTGTATGTACTTTTTTCACCACCTTCACTGGCGCATCGGGAGTGACCATTCTAGCCGTAGGTGGATTATTGTTACCTGTATTACTCGCTTCCGGATTTGATAGAAGTTTTTCAATAGGGTTGGTCACGGCCACAGGGAGTCTTGGATTACTTTTTCCACCTGCCTTGCCGATCATTTTTTATGGAGTCATCTCCCACACCCCTATTAACCAACTTTTTGTGGCAGGTGCCATTCCAGGTTTACTCCTTTTGCTTGGTGTTTCAGCCTATGTCTGGTTCCGAAGTACACGTATGAATATCAAGAAGTTACCTTTCAACAGCCGGGGTGCCTGGCAGGCTGTGTCACATGCAAAATGGGAATTGCTGATCCCCGTCATCGCATTGGGTGGAATATTTAGTGGAATTATGACACTGGTGGAGACGGCTGCAGTAGTGCTTTTGTACATCATTGTAATCGGAACTTTTGTTCACAGAGATATTCGAATTAAGGGTCAATTGCTGGAAGTCTGTGTAAAAAGTTCAATTTTGATTGGTGGTATTTTAATTATTCTAAGCGTCTCCATGGGCTTCACCAACTATCTGGTCGATGCTGAGATCCCATCCAGAGCGAGCACATGGGTGACAGCCAATATTGATAGCAGAATTACATTTCTTCTATTTCTCAATCTATTTCTATTAGTCGTTGGGAGTCTGATGGATATTTTTTCAGCGACTATGGTTGTCGTTCCAATTATCATCCCCATGGCAGCAGCATTTAATGTGCATCCATTACATCTTGGGATCATCTTTCTGGCAAATCTGGAACTCGGATATCTCACACCCCCTGTAGGAATGAACTTATTTTTATCAGCCATACGCTTTGATCGACCTCTGCCAAAGGTGTATCGGGACACTCTGCCATTCTTTCTTTTGCTTCTGGTCATGGTACTCGTTATCACTTATGTACCTGGCTTGGTACTGTGGTTGCCGGGAGTCAATTAAACGATGTGAATGCCTTTTTGTCAGTGGATCTAAATCGATCACAAAAAATGGAATAGTAATAAATTTGATTCATAAAAGTCTACGCTTTTTTATTAAACCATTCCTAGATAGTAGTATGAATCGATGTTCGTCATCCTGAGCGGAGTCGAGGGACAGAAGGCTCGGATGAGGGATACAAAAATAATCGACATTACGAATAACTTGAGCCAGTTTAATATACTCTGAATATGAAAGCGTTTTTAACTCCAAAAAGCACCTACGAAATTCCGCTATTAAACGGCTTACGCGGTGTTTCCGTGATGATGATATTAATATATCATTGCTTCATGCTACCTGTGCTGGTGCTCTATCGGGACAAGCCCGTATTGTTACATCAATATTTAAATCAGATTCCAGACTATCTGCTTTTCGTATTCGGTTTTGACAAAGCTGTGGACATATTTTTCATATTGAGTGCTTACTTACTATGTTCTCAATTGTTAGCAGAATACTCCAGAACATCGGGAATCCAATTAGGTCAATTTTACATACGAAGATTCTTCCGCATTATGCCCATTTATCTTTTTGCGTTGGTGCTTTATTCTCTGTTTGTAAAGGATTTCCATCCCCGACTCATCCACAATCTGCTCTTTATTGATAATTTTTACCATGACTCCATAATTCAGGTAGGCTGGAGTTTATCGATTGAAGTTCAATTTTATATCATACTACCTTTCGTCATTCTATTTCTGAATCGACTCAAATCCAACAAGGGCTTAATTTTGGGTATCCTATTTATTATCTCAATGGGTTTGAGATTTTTTATCTGTATCAACCATCCAGAATTAATTGAAGTGACCTGGGTTGCCATGCTGGACAATCCTGATGAAGTTTTTGATGCAATGACTGTGATCTACACCCCGACCCATGCCCGGTTTGGATTATTGATACTGGGGATGATGTGGGCTTATCTGGCTCACAGTAAACACTGGCTGGAGAAATTTAAAAGGATTCCACGAAATTTGGTCTGGCCCCTTTTCGTCCTCTCAATCTCAGCAATAATGCTTTCTTTGCAATTCCCAGCCTATCATCAGGAGTCTTGGGTGTACAATTACTTTGGGACAGAGATAAATATATGGTGGTTAACCTTACATCGATCGGTCTTTGGACTGGGTGTTCTGGGTGTCATGATTTTGCTGGAATTGCAATTGTTACCTGGGAAGCTGGATAGATTTCTTACAGTAATATTATCTCACAAAGTTTGGCGTGTTCCTGCTCAACTATCCTTCCCGATATATCTATTTCATTTTCCTGTTATTTTTGTCACCTACCTACTCATATTTAGGACCACAGACTACAGAACCATTATGAGTATTGATGTAACAGATGTTTTTGTTAGTGTGATTATAGCAACGATTCTCATTGTCACAATTTCGATGATATTGCATCGATTTATTGAGAGGCCCATGATACAAAAAGGGAAGGCTCTATCTCAAACGAGTGTTAAATAAAAAGGAGCCATCTATAATTGACGGCTCCTTCCCTTACAATGACAGCTACAAGTGCCAAAGTGTTCTAAGGTTCCACCTCGGCAGTATTATATCTTTCCATAACTTCGTGTAACCTGAATGATTGCAGCATAAAGGTTTCCAACCTGGCTTCAATCACCTGGGGAAATGGATTCCCATCACTCTCAACCGCCAGGAAGGGGAGGTGGGACACTTCTTCCATTACAGTCCTGGTCATATCATCATGACGGTGTTGTAGGATATGCTCCCTACTCATTTTCAAGTTAAGTATAGATTCACTGAGCCTATTAGGCATACAGCCAAATGGACCAATGGCGATGGCTCCGCAAAATTCAGTACCTACTTCAGCTAATGGACCACCTGTTGTCACCACAGCTTCACCAGGTAATTTTGGTGAGATGTACTGTTTGGATGCATCGATAACATGATCAATATTGATGAGGCGCTTGATATACCAACCAGAGCCTTCCATGGTAGCCTTGATGCTGCGCTCACCACGGGACATGATGGAGTTTTTTAGCCTCGTTTTCATCCGGCTCATCGTGCTAGCACCAAACATGTGTTCTTTGTTCACCACCAGCCAATCCACATAGTGAATCCACTCGTGTAGGGGTGCGACATGTGAAACAATCCCATGCTGAGCCATTCGTTCAGGTAGCCATCTTCGTGATATGCCATCCTTCCTGACATAGATCTCACCAACAATGAGTACGTGGGGGAGGGTGTGCAGCGGAGCTTTTTGCTCAATCTCCTGAAGGTCAAAGGCCGCTTTTTCTATGGCTTCAAAGAAGGCTTTCTTACCACCCTCAACTCCGTCAAGAACCTCTCTCCATATCTCATTTAATCTTATAATCGCTCTATCTGGGTTTTTGGCATTCACCAGCATGGCGTGACGCATATCTTCAAAAATATCTGCAGCGACTACGGCATAATAGATCATCAGAGTCGTGCGGTGACCCAAACCACCATATCCATCTGAACTGGAAGTGGATAGGAAGGCTACATTTTTAAATTTCTGTTTTTCAACCAAATCACGCATGAAATCCTGATATTGTCCGAATCGACAAGGACCATTGGCTGTGGGATAAAAGAAAACCGTGATTTCATCATCAGGTCTTTCATCCTTTAAGTATTGAATATAGCCACCCGTAGTAAGCTGAAGCGGCAGACATTCTTTACAGGAGGAATTACCGCGACCAATTTTGAGTTCTTCCTCATTGGGAGGTGGCAGGGGATGACTGTTTATCCCGCGACTGGTAAAGGCTGAGGCTATGCCTGGTGTAGCGAATTCGCTGATGGAAGCAAAGACCACTCGGACTCGATCGTCAAAAATTGAGACCTCCTCACCATCAGAGGTAGTGATTATCATTTTCCCATCTTCCATACGGGATTCTGCTTTGACAAAGTCATCTTTCTCTTCTATCGGTGCTTCTCCCCGGACTTTTAGTATCCGATATCGGGCAACAATATCGAGAAACGCTTCAATGCGGGTTTCCAGACCGGCGTCAGCGGTATGGTTATCCAACTCCAGGGTCAATGAGGGTTTGGTACCCATGATGCTGCGGAAGTAGCCCACAACAAATGAATCCGGTCCACATGAGAAGTTGGTAATAAACGTGCCAAACAATTGGGGGTGGGCTTCAACGATGGCCGCACCTTTCAGATTAATCTGACCCATTGTCCAATACATATGATCTCGAATCTCGGCATCTTTGAGATCAAGAAAGTCAACTGGGATTAATTTGATACCCCTGGAAGCAAATTTATGGGGGATTCCCTTGTTGGCTTCAGGCATAAAGGCGTTGTAGGGGCGACCAAATAGAACCACTCCAATTTGATCTGGATCCTGCTCCAGTTCAGCCAGTACCTGCCTCCCCATTTCAAGCATCTCAGCTTGCATAGCTTCCTGGACCAATGTGGCTTTCTTGTAAGCCTCTTTGAGACGACTCTTTGGTAGGCCAAGCTGTTTGCCCAGTGACTGAAAACCATCAATTGGATCATCCTGTTCATGTCCCAATTGCATCCCTGGTGTTAAAATGACAGGACCATCTTCTTTGAGTTGAGATTCGAAAGTACTCCCCAAATAGTATGGCTCACCCTGTACGAGAGGACAGGTTGTGGCATCCTTAAACCCGTTCTCGAGGGAGATTTTGCGAACATGGGGTAAGAATAGATAATCCAACTTCATGTCGATCAAGTTTTGAAAATAACCATGTGATATTTCAGCTGGATAACAAAATGGTGCAGAGCATTGGTCAACGCCACGTTGTTCAACCGTATCGGATAACACTGGTCGAAATCCGAGTTCTTTAAAGAAATGTGAGAAGAGGGGGTAGTATGTCCCAGTCAGAAAGGACCTGGAAATACCCACCGTGGGAGCGTCTTCTGGTATATCACTCAAATCTGCGGCATATTTATCTAATACTAACTCCTGTCGCATGATGACCAGGTCATTCTCGCCTGTGTTGACATTGATTTTCTTGCGAATATTATCATACAGGTTACAGGCACCACCAAAGGGATAGGTTTTGCCTTCAATAACCATACGATTTACTTCACATCCGATATCACATTTCTCTTTACCACCGGCACAAATGAAGGGTGCTTTGGTACCGACTTCGCGTTGAATAAGGGTATCTAAATTGAAAATCTGTTCGTCCATGAGACCATTGTCAATACGACTTTTTACTTCCAACGCAACGCCGTATGAACCCATAAGCCCTGGTTCTGGGGGAACAATAATTTCCTTGCCAGAGAGGGCGGCCATGGCGATTGGCACGGCTCGGTTATAGCATACACCACCTTGCATAAAGACCTTATTCCCCACAGGGCGAGGACCTTTTACACGGTTCACGTAATTCAGGCAGATTGAATATACCAAACCAGCAACAACATCTTCTTTAGGGATACCCTCATGATAAGTGTTTTTAATATCCGAGGAGATAAAAGCGGCACACTGATCATTAAAATTTGGGGGGTTGGTGCCTTTCATGGCCCAACCAGCAATATCTTCCATCTCAATATTGAGCGTCTCTTTGGCTGATTCTTCCAGGAATGATCCGGTTCCAGCCGAACAGGCCTCATTCATGGCATAATCACTGGCCACTCCATTGGTGAGATAGGTATATTTTGCGTCTTGCCCACCAATCTCGAAGATAGTCTCAACTCCTTCATCGAAATGAAGGGCTGCTACGGCATGGGCGATGATTTCGTTGATAACACCTTCTGTCAAAGCATGCAAACCGGCAATTTTTCGGCCTGATCCAGTGACGCCCAGCCCACGAATCACAATATTTGTCCCGTCAAGTTCATCCAGAACAGCTTGATAGCACTGCTTTGAAGCACCCACGGGATCGCCGTTGGTCCGTAGATATTCACTGGCTACGATTTTTAAATCGGATTCTCGTAAAGCAACTATTTTTGTAGTGGTTGAGCCAACATCCAGACCCAGAATACAGGTGTCACCTTCTCTGGCAACTCCACGATCCAACTCCACAAAATTCACCTTATCCTCAAACAGTGAGAGGGCTTTATGGAAATCGAATTGGGAAGATTTTTTCGAGAAAAGATGATCCAGATCAACTTTATGACCATTCTTCAAATCTGAGGCGTAAACAGCAGCTCCCAAAGCCTCAAAATAGGTGGCTTCCTCCGGGATGGTCAGATTCTTGATACTTTTTTTGAGATAATCCATCATAACATCGATCTGTGTGGTACCACCCACAATCATGATGTCTTCTTTGGGGGTGTTCTTCAAGAGCTCCAGAATTTTACTGGCCATCATTTGGCTAAGCCCGGCCACAACCTGTCCCTTGGGAACCCCAATGTTGGTGGCATGGGTACAATCACTTTTACAAAAAACTGAACAACGTCCTGAAACAACATGGGGGGTTTCACCCTGGCCAAACTCAATGGCTTCTTCCATGTTCACGCCCATACGACGGGTTTGCTGAAGAAAAAATTCTCCAGTCCCGGAGGCGCATTTGTTGCCAGTAAAAACTTTGGAAATTTTACCTGCTTTATCGAGTTGGTAAACCATAAAGGTTTCACCACCAGCGCTGATGATGGCGTTATAGGATTTATTATCTTTATTAATGAATTTTAATGCGAGTTCAGCGGCCTGAGGTTCGGAGATGGTCTCTATATCGATCAGCTCCTTAAAGCGGCGACCTGTGACAACAACTGCGTCAAACTGTTCAACATCGATTTCATTGAGCAGATTTGTAATAACTTCGCGTGGGTTGCCCTCGTGAGGTTTGGAAAAGATATTTCCTACTGAAGTGCCCTGGCTATTCTTATGGAGGTGTACAGATGTTATGGTGGAGGCTCCTGCACAAATACCCAAAAACTGCTGCATGTTTTAATCCTCTAGAGTGTTAACTGTTCATTTTTTTGGTGTGTGGCTTGTGTGATATAGACCAGTAATAAACGTCAGATAAAAATTTAATCATTCACTCTTAATATATCACCAGGTCACTTTTCAGGACCTGTAAAAGACCGCACCCTGTAGGCATCTCTCCCGGAGACACCATATATATTCAGTCTTAGAAATAGCATTTTGAAACTCAGCGACAACTACAGTATTTGACTCCAACAACTAAGTGATAGAATAATAACTTAACTTTAATTTATATGATTTCAATAAGTAGATAATAGCATGTGTCTCACGAGATATGTTCATAGTCTGAATGTGACTGATCCGTCACATCGAGAAAACATGCATGTATAGTTTTATAAGCATCTGAACTGGTTCTCTAAAATGTTGATATAATGGAATATAGGCAAGATATGGGTTGCCTATAAAACTGTTATTGGATTTAATTTAGATTCTGCTTTTTATAAAAAAATATCCTGGTAATGATTGAATATTAAAGAATATTAATCTTTTACTCTCTCTGAATTAATTCATCTAGATATATGAGTGAAGTAATTGCATCTCAGTTGTATCCCATTAATAAAAAAAATTTGCATTCCCCATTATTCTGATCACTTTAGAATTGTGAGTCTATTAATCATCATAGGTACGAAGTGATTGCTGACGTAAATAAAAAACGTGTTTTAGTGGTGGAAGATGATGAATCAATCGTTGATTTATTAACCATCCATCTTGAGGACCTGGGCTTTGAAGTGATTTCAGAAGACCATGGAGAGCTCGGTCTGGGTAAAGCACAAAATGAAGATTTTGATCTTATCATTCTTGATATCATGCTACCCGGGATGGATGGTATGGAAATCTGCAAGCGTATCCGTAGAGATAATCGCTTGACCCCCATCATGATGCTCACATCACGCTCCGAAGAATTGGATAAAGTCCTGGGTCTGGAATTGGGTGCCGATGAGTATATTACCAAACCGTTTAGTATCAGAGAATTTATCGCTCGGGTGAAAGCCATTTTCAGGCGTATGGAAGTCGATGCTGAGAATTCTGCTCCCCAGACAGCTGCAACCTCAATTAATATTGAAACTCTGTACATTGATAGTGACAAAAGAAGGGTCACTGTTGCCGGACAAGCCATTGAACTGACTGCCAAAGAATTTGATTTACTTTATCTATTTGCCAGCCACCCGGGTAAAGCTTATTCCCGTCAACAATTATTGGATCTGATCTGGGGATATCAATTCAGTGGGTATGAACACACTGTCAACTCACACATCAACCGGCTACGATCTAAAATTGAACAAGATCCGGCCAAACCCCGTTATATCCAGACAGTCTGGAGTGTCGGGTACCGATTTGTAGATTTGGATGAATTAGGGCTATGAGACGATTCTTTACTTCCTTTTATGGAAAACTGACCTCCGTTTTCCTACTGGTCCTCATCTTTATGGGTGTTAGTCAGGTTGTTATCACGACACGATCATTTATCAATTTTAATCAAGAAGTCGATCAACGTTTGAACCTCAATCTGGCTAAAGATATGGCTTTTGAACTCACACCCATTCTGGATGAAGTTCTGGACTTCGGATTGATTGGCGAGCGCATCCATTATATGATGGTGATGAACCCCAAAATTGAAATTTATCTTTTGAATGAGAGTGGCAAGGTTCTGGCCTTTTTTGCTGAGCCAGGGAAAACCATGGTGGCAGATTCCGTTGACCTCGATCCAGTCTATCAATTCCTACTACAGGCTGATCATGCACCGATTCTGGGAAGTGATCCCAGACAACCTGGGAAACTCAAGCCGTTTTCAGCAGCTGAGTTGCAAATGGGAAATGGGTCAAAGGGATTCCTCTACATCATTATTGGGGGACAGCAATACGACTCAACTTTTGCATTTTTCCAGGAAAGTTACATCGTCCGTACCATGATAAATGGTCTGCTGATTACTGTGTTATTTGCTGGAATCATCGGTTTGATACTTTTCGCCATATTAACCAAGCGTTTACGAGTCATCTCCGAAATTGTCTCAGAGTTTGAGCAGGGGAATCTGGAGCATCGCATAGATGTCTCAACCAAAGATGAATTTGGACAGCTCGGTCAATCCTTCAATAGTATGGCTGATACCATTGAAGCTACCATTGAGAAACTCAGGCTGAATGACAACTTGAGACGGGAACTGATTGCCAACGTCTCGCATGATTTGCGGACTCCACTGGCATCGATCCAGGGTTATGTGGAAACTATTCTCATGAAATCGGATCTGGATGATGAGAGAAAATTAAAATATCTGAATGTGATTCTAAAAAACACACAGAGCCTGGGCAAGCAGGTTGATGAATTGTTCGAGTTGTCCAAACTCGAGGCCAAACAGATTCAACCTGAGCAGGAACCCTTCTCCATAAATGAGTTGGCGCAGGATGTATGCCTTAAATTCAAGACTCAAGTAGAAACCCATGGTATAGAACTGGTTGATAACATTCCTCACAGTTTACCGCCGGTTATCGGGGACATTGCCATGGTAGAACGAGTTATCTCCAACTTGATCCGCAATGCCACTGAATTTACTGAAGCAGGTGGTCGTGTTAGTCTGGATATGGAGCTACAACAACAATCTGTAATGATTAGTGTGAAGGACACAGGGCAGGGCATATCCCCAGAAGATCTCCCACATATTTTTGATCGCTTCTACACTGGTGGTAAAAAAACCATAAAGGGTTCCACTAGTACGGGTCTGGGTTTGACTATTGCTGCAAAAATGATTGAAGCTCATGACCAGGCCCTTGAGGTAGAGAGTGAATTAGGGCAGGGGACCCGATTTTATTTTAGTCTTCCGCTGGCATAGCATTTCAACGGTTCTTTTTTCTCACAAACACACAAACACATTTTACACTCATTTGATCCCCTCGTGATACTTCCGTGATACCCATCTGGTATCTTGGCCCAGGTCAAGAAAACCAACGGTAACTAAACAAGGAGGATACCATGATACAAAAAATGACCATACTAGGAATGATACTACTGCTGATAGTGGCATGCGATACGACGACGAGTGAACCGCAAATTGAAGGGGACTTCAAAGTCACCATCGAGAACGTTGCTGAAGCCAAAAGCTATTCAGCCAGCGGTGTGTTCAACACCCCGGTGGGTGCGTCTGCACCAGCTCCAATATTTCCAGGGGAAGCCTATGAAGTAAGCTTTAGTGCCGCTCCTGGAAGCAAGCTGTCTTTCGCCACCATGTTCGTCCAATCGAATGATCTCTTTTATGCGCCTGATGGCGAAGGAATCGATCTATTTGATAGTATGGGTGATCAGGTTGCAGGTGACATAACCAGTCAAATCATGCTCTGGGATGCAGGCAGCGAAATGAATCAGGAACCAGGTCTGGGTGCAGATCAGGCTCCTCGTCAGGCTGGAGCCAATACGGGCACATCAGATAGTGACAATGCGGTCCGTCTCGCGTCAGATGATTTTTCAAATTTACCTGTAGTGGCAGATGTTATCCAGGTCAGCTTAAGTTCAAGTGGTGCCACGGGCTTTACTCTGCGCATCGAGAATGTCTCAAGCTCCAGCACATTAATGACCTCAGATGGTGGTAGCACGGCTGTTCCCATGGCACCGGGTGTCTACGTAGTACATTCAGCCTCAAATGCACTCTTTACCGCTGGCCAGGCTGACTATGGTTACGGACTGGTGGCCATTGCTGAAGATGGTGATCCAGGCAACCTGTCTTCGATGCTATCAATGGATACAGGCGTGACTCAACTTTACGCCCCTGGTGTTTATGTAGTGCATGATGCTGCCAACCCTCTTTTCACGGCGGATGTAGCTGATCGTGGAGAAGGTCTTGAAGATTTAGCCGAAGATGGTGACCCCGGTAGTCTGGCTGCTGCGCTGAGTGCTGTGGGTATTCATGCCTCGAGTGGAGCTTTTGATACACCTGTCGGTGCTGCAGGTCCAGGAGCCTTGGCCCCGGGAGCCAGTTATGAATTTTTCCTGTCAGCCATGGAGGGTGACTACCTTTCATTAGCCACTATGCTGGTTCAATCGAATGATCTATTTGTAGCACCAGCAGGAATGGGGATTGCCTTATTCGAAAATGGTGAAGCAATGGTGGGAGATGTAACCAGCTCCTTCAGTATTTGGGATGCAGGTACAGAGGTCAATGAGACTCCAGGTATAGGTTTGAATCAGGCTCCTCGTCAGGCTGGTACGGGATCAGGGATGGATGAAATGGGACTGGTGAGTATGGTAAATGATTCATTTGAATACCCTGCTCTCTCGGAAATAATTAGAATAACTATTACTGAGTTATAAATTTCTGGGGATGAATTTGATTAGAGGCAGCGAGAATTGACTCTCTGCCTCTACCCCCGGGGAGTAGAAAGGATGTTCGTATGAAAACCAAAAAAAATAATATCACCAATCTCCTGGTATTGAGTGTCATCCTGTTAGGCTCACTCACCGCACAAATCGTTTCCAGGGATTCACCACTTGCTTCAAGTTATTATAAACAGGCTACATTTGCCGGAGGTTGCTTCTGGTGTATGGAGGCGCCATTTGAGGCTCTGGATGGGGTAGTGGAGGTTATTTCAGGGTATTCTGGCGGAAGTGTGACTAATCCGAGTTACAAACAGGTGACCAGTGGAATGACAGGTCATCTTGAGGTGGTGCAGGTGAGCTATAATCCCCAGAAAATAAGTTATGAAACATTGTTAAAGGTCTACTGGCAAAATATAGATCCCACTGATGGTGGTGGTCAATTCGCCGACCGGGGATCACAATATCAGACCGCCATTTTCTTCCACTCAGATAAACAGGCACTATTGGCCAGAGCTTCCAAAGCCAAGTTGAATGCCTCTGGCAAATTCAAAAAACGGGTAGCGACTGAGATCATCAGATTTCAACAATTCTGGCCAGCTGAAGACTACCATCAGGACTATTATCGTAAAAATGCCAAATATTATAATAGGTATAAGGTGGGTTCTGGAAGGGATGGATATATCAAGAAGACCTGGAAGGATGACAAAGAAACATTGAAAAAAATGGGGTACTTCACTAAACCTTCCCAGACGGAGCTAAAAACAACATTGAATCGAATGGCCTATAAAGTGACCCAGGAATGTGGTACTGAACCTGCCTTTTCGAATGCTTACTGGAACAATAAGGAAGCGGGAATCTACGTTGATGTGGTCAGTGGAGAGCCTCTGTTCAGCTCAAAGGATAAGTTTAAATCAGGAACGGGTTGGCCCAGCTTTACCCAAACGATTGCCGATGAAAATATTATTGAAATGGATGACGAGAGTTTTGGAATGGTGAGAACTGAAGTTCGCAGTAAGAGCGGTGATTCCCATTTGGGACATCTGTTTAATGATGGACCTGATCCAGGTGGGATGAGATATTGTATTAACTCAGCCTCCCTCAAGTTTATTCCACTCGTGGACATGGAACTTGAAGGTTATGGCAAGTATATTGATAAAATTACTGGCAAAAAATAATTGACCTTTAAATTAATATTTTTATCCAAATCTTAGACAATTCTTATAAAAGGTTTCCCCATGGAAACCTTTTTTTTGAACAGAATCGGTTGAAAAATTTTTCTAACCACCAATTTCAGCAGAATACTAAGCCAACTGCTTCAAGTGACACAACCCATTAAACCCACTTTTGACCAAGCGATATATGTGAAGCACGAAAACCTAAATTCTATATCCGTGATAATCTGTGGCTAAAGTGACGTTTTTTTTGAACATATGTTATTGAAAAAATGTTGTGAATATTAACTCTTTACATTAACAATACATTAAACTTATTTTGTAAGCAGTATCAGTTTAACCAATTGAGGGGGGTCGACCTGAATCTTTGTAGTCACACTGCACTAAGAATAATTATTCTTATGCTCAGTTTGTTCGTACTTCTTGATGCCCGGTCCGATATTCCACAATTTGAGCATATTTCGTACCCGATGGATAACGTAATGCAAATCACAACTTGCATTCTTCAGGATAGTAGAGGGGTGATGTGGTTTGGTACTGGATCTGGTCTCTTTGAGTATGATGGTTATCAGTTTAAACATTATTGGCACATTCATGATGATCCCAACAGCCTGAGTGACAATTTCATCAATGTAATTTATGAGGATATATCAGGAATTCTCTGGATTGGAACTGATGCAGGAGGGCTTAACAGATTTGATATTTCAACTCAGAAATTCACACACTTTATGTATAGGGCTAGTGATTCAACCAGTCTAAGTAATAACAAGGTCAGATCAATTTGTGGGGATTCTGCTGGCACACTCTGGATTGGTACCGATCGTGGAATAAATAAACTTGTACAATCATCCGTATCAGGAATCGAAAGTGAGCAGATGAAAATCTCATTTGTTAGCTATATTCACGATCCCACAGATAGTATGAGCATGTATCACAATGTTATTTTTTCAATTTTTAGGGACAGATATGGTGTGATTTGGTTTGGAACCGGCCAAGGTCTTAAGAAAGTTCTACCTGATTCTAATTTAGAATCACCTCTCACTATAATTCAATATATGCTAGATCCCCTCAACCCAATGAATGAGCGCAATGTTGTCACATCTATTGTTGAAGATAACTCTGGTGAATTATGGTTAGGAACTGTTAGTGGGTTAAACAGGCTGATTCCAGGAAATAGTGAAATGGATGTACCAACATTTCAACAATATGTTCATGATGCTAATAATTCTGCCAGTCTTAGTAATAATTGGATAGAAAAAATCTATGCGGATAATTCCGGGGCACTATGGATTCTGACACATAAGGGATTGAACAAGTTTGAACCGAATGCAGCTGAATCAAAATTCACCCGATTCACTCCTGATCCTGACGATCCTTCCAGTATTGGTGGCAATGTAGCCCTTTCTATTTATGAAGACAAATCAGGAGTAATGTGGATTGGAACAAATGTTGGATTGGAGAAAATAACACCCGCCAATGGAAGAGGATCAACCCTCTCAATAAGTCAATACAAGCATAATTCAGAAGATCCACTAAGTCTTAGTGATAATAAAGTGAGTGCAATCTTTGAGAGCGCAAGAGGTGATTTATGGGTTGGAACAAATAGAGGTTTGAACAGGCTGGTTGAAGACGGGGATGAAAAATCCACTAAGTTTGAACACTACTCGTACGGTCTGGATGATCCAGACAGTAGAAGACTCAACTTTATCAATTCAATTGTTGAAGATAACCAAGGTAATCTTTTGATAGGAACAGGCCGGGGCATGGATAAGTTGGTTTTTTCTCCTGCACAATTTAAACACAATAAATCTACGGCGGAGCTCACACCACCCAAAATTATCCATTATTCTGTTGACCATGAGGATTCGGAAAATCGAGAGAATTGGATTACTAGTGTAATACAAGATAGCTCAGGGATGCTCTGGGTGGGATCGTCAACAGGGCTAGGCCGGCAGATTCCTCCCACTTCTGGTAAACCAGCTGATTTTACTATGACCGGAGATGATGGACAGGTTTTATCTTTTGTCCAATATCTTCCAACCGAGGCGAATCATTTTTCAATCCTAAATAACTGTATTTATAAAGATATGTCCAACGCTTTCTGGATTGGCACTAGTAACGGATTGTATAAGACATTTAACACCGCTGGAACTCCCTCGGAAATTTCAACAGCAGCTGACAGTGGAGTAAATAGAGGGGTCATAATTCACTTTAATTACAGACCTGACCTTATACCCAGCTTGAGTAATAATTCTGTAACATCAATCTATGAAGACAACGCAAGGACACTTTGGGTAGGTACTTACAATGGGTTAAACAAGCTGATTCTTAGTCCCACAGCTCCAATCAAACGTTATAGGGTAATAAAAGATTCCCCCAATGATGTGATTAGCGGGATATTGGAGGATAGTAACGAAAATCTCTGGATAAGCACTATTGCCGGACTCTATCAGTTCAATCCAGATGCTGAAACTTTTAAGCGCTATGATCTTAGCGATGGTTTGCCCAGCATTGAATTTAACCCTGGTGCATATTATAAGCGGAAATCGGGTGAAATGTATTTTGGTACGAGAAATGGAATGATCTCATTTTTCCCGGATAGTGTTCAATACAACCCATATCTCCCTCAAGTAATTCTCACTGATTTTAAACTGTTTAACAAGTCTGTAGAAATCAGTCCAGTTGGAATAGAAGAGAGTCAAGGAGAATACTACTTACCACAACACATATCCGTGATGAAAAAAATAGAATTGTCCTTTAGGCATAAAATTTTCTCGTTCGAATTCGCTGCCCTAGATTATAGCAATCCCACGAATAACCAATATGCGTATAAAATGGAGGGCTTTAATGAGGACTGGATCTCCACTGATGCTTCTCAAAGAACAGCTACCTACACCAACCTTGATCCGGGTGAATATACTTTTAAAGTGAAAGGCTCCAATAACGACGGCATATGGAATGAATTAGGAACTTCCTTGCGGGTTATTATCACGCCACCCTGGTGGCAAACTATGCCAGCGTACACTGGATATTTCATGCTAACAATTGCGATCTTCACCATTTTCTATCGCTTACGATTAGCTAGAGTTTATCTCCAACATCAAATAGAGCTGGAACATCTGGAGGCTGAACGCTATCATGAACTGGATGAGCACAAATCTCGATTCATGGCCAACATATCCCATGAATTTCGCACACCGCTTACTCTCATTCTTGGTCCGGTAAGTAATCTACTCACTCAGGTTAAAGATCATGATATGCGGGCCGATCTTCAGCTTATACAGCGACAGGGGAAGCGCTTGCTGGAATTGGTAATACAGGTCCTTGATATCTCCAAACTGGAAGACAAGCGCATGAATCTGCAGGCATCACAGCAGAATATTGTTCCTCTGCTGAAAGGCTTGGTCCTCTCCTTTGCATCGCTTGCTGAACGTAATAAAATTGACCTCAAATTTGAGTCGGAAATGGAAGATATCCAGCTCTATGTTGAGAGAGATGCCGTGGTGAAAATTCTCAATAACCTACTCTCAAATGCCTTCAAATTCTCTGAAACTGGTGATTCTATAAATGTGGGAGTGAGTCAGTGCGCGGATTCTCAATTGTGTAAAGATGGTGAAGTCATGATACGAGTTTCAGATACTGGAATTGGTATTCCCAAGAATCACTTGACCAAAGTATTTGATCGATTCCATCAAGTGGATAATACTGAAACCAGACAATGGGGCGGTACAGGCATCGGATTGTCTTTGACCAAGGAATTGGTAGAGCTGCATGGAGGAACGATCTCAGTCGATAGCAATCCAGATGTGGGCACCATTTTTACTATTTGCTTACCACGCGGCAAGGACCATCTCGCAGCCCATGAAATTGTACAATCCACAAGTATATCTGCTGAACATACTTCTGTTGACGCGACTGATCATGATTCTGAGGACAACCGTAATCAGGTCGAGAGAAACCATGCTGAAGCATTGCCAATTCTCCTGATTGTAGAGGATAATCTTGATGTACGCAACTATATCCGATCATATCTGGACAAAAGTTATCAGTGTTATGAGGCTGTTGATGGGCAGGATGGTCTCAACAAGGTCAGACAGCTCATTCCCGATCTAGTGATCAGTGATATTATGATGCCTAAAATGAATGGGCTGGAATTTTGTAGACATATGAAAACTGATGAGCGCACCAGTCACATCCCCGTGCTGATGCTTACCGCCAAAGCCGATATGGGTAGTAAGGTAAAAGGGCTGGAAACCGGAGCAGATGCTTATTTGACCAAGCCATTTGAAGCCATTGAGCTTAAAATCCGCATAAAGAATTTAATCGATCAGAGACAAGCTCTGAGGGAGCGTTTTCAAAAGGAGTTCAACCTCATCCCTGCTGATCTGGATATTTCATCCATGGACAGGCAATTTCTTCAAGGCGCTATACAGATCATTAGTGATAAAATGGATGATCCGGATTTCAAAGTTGACATGTTTTCTCAAAAGATATTTATGAGTCGTCAGCAATTGAATCGAAAGTTAAAGGCCTTAACCGGGCGAACTGCCGTTGAATTTGTGCGCCTGATTCGCTTAAAACGTGCTGCCGTTTTGTTGAAGAATAATCATGCTTCCATTACTGAAATTGCCTATCAGGTTGGATTCTCAAATCCATCGCATTTCTCCCGCTCCTTCCACGATGAATTTGGTAAAACGCCCACTGCATTTATATCTGAACAGAATAATGGTGGATCAGATTAATCGTAGCTTGGATCATACACTCGTAGTCTAAAACCCCCAATATTATTGGTAAATGTTCCATACAGGATAGGATTGGTTCCATCTGTGATAGTCCAGTATCCCTGAAAATATTAAATTTGTATCAAATTCTTCAGGAAGGGGACAAGTATGCGACGTTTGAATGTAAGTTTGTTAATTCTGATGGTGCTTTTCAATTGGGCTTGGGGTCAGACCGCACCGGAGTTTGGACAGATCTGGCATCCATCAGATCAGAATCCCACGCACAGGGAATATCGAGTCGATGGTACATGGAATGAAGGTGGGATAGGTTTTGCCACTTGGGGTCATGCCATGTGGGATGGGGAACAGTATCGCCTATATGTTTCTGGAAGGGGACCCGATCTTTTAGGGACAACCTCCATAGGATTGTTTTTATCCCCACATCTGGACTCTGCCTGGGTGGCCCATGCGAACAACCCCATCTTTGAAGCAAGCCCAACTAATTGGGATAGCACCTATGTTGCTACTCCCATGGTGATGAAGGATGGTGACACCTATAAGATGTGGTATAGTGCCTGGAATGGTGATGATGATGATTGGCACTTTGGTTATGCTGAATCAGCTGATGGAATCGCCTGGACGAGACATGCATCCCCCATTTTAAGTAATGATGTAGACTCAGAATGGGATGCGTATTGGGGATTAACACCCTATGTAGTTAAAGAGGATGAGAGCACCTATACCATGTACTATGCAGGTCTGCCTACCAATGGTTTTCCATGGAAAATTGGTTGTGCACATTCCACCGATGGGATCAACTGGACCCGCGAAGTAGAGAACCCCGTCCTTGGAGTTGAAGGTCAGTGGAGCACTGACTTCGTGCATATACCTGTCGTTAAAAAGATTGATGAAAAGTATGTCATGTGGTTTGCAGGTGCAACCGTGGGAGCATCAAGAGCCCAAATGGGAACAGCCATATCATCTGATGGTATTCACTGGAGAAAAGATCAACTGTACAATCCCATCCAGCCCCAGGGTCCTTCGGGTTCTTGGAATGAGGTTGGAGTTTACCCACTGGAGGTATTCGAAGAGGATGGTGAGTATAAATTGTATTATGGGGGTATTGACCAGAGCTGGGATTATGTAGGCTATGGATATTCTGATTATAATCCAACGCTTGTCTCTGCAGGGGATGTATCCGGTACCTGGACCAAGGCTGACTCGCCTATTCGTGTCCAGGGTGAAATCACAATCCCTGATGGCGAGACACTTACCATTGAACCTGGAACTACGGTTGAATTCCTGGGTCATGATCCTCTGAATGTGCAGGGTCAGATCCTGGCGGTGGGGACTGAGGATGAGCCTATCCGTTTCATGGTGGATGATTCACTGGGCTTTTATAATAATGCAGGTAGTGATGGTGTCTGGGGCGGGGTTCGTTTTGACGGAACCTCTGCTACCAATGATTCATCATTCTTGAAGTACTGTGAAATTGCATATGCCAAAACCTTCGCTGGTGGCGGAGCTGCACTTGATGGAGATGGCGGTGGCGGTCTCTTAATTAATAATTTCAGTAAAGTTCGTGTGGAGCAATGTCTCATTCAAAATAATCGGGCGATTGGTGATGTGGCAGGTACATATGCTTTTGGAGGGGGGATTGCAATTCTAAATTATGCAGCCCCAGAAATCATCAATAACGTCATCCAGAACAATACAGCGATGCATTTAGTTGATTTGAGTAAATCAACAGGGGGTGGAATGATGGTGTGGAAACATTGTAATCCCAGGATCCACGGGAATACAATTCGGTTTAATCGTGCAACCGAGACTGGGGGTGGACTAAGTATCTGGGACGAATGTTATCCATTGGTCACAGCTAATCTTATCGTTGAAAATGTATGTCTTAAAAATGATGGGGCTGGAGGGGCTGGTGGTGGTCTGGCTATTGGCTGGGATGGCAGACCTGTCTTCATCAATAATACCATTGTGGATAACGTTGCTGGCTGGATAGCAGGTGGCTTCTACTCCAATGGTGGTGATGCTGTATTTATCAACTCTATCATTGCCAACAACCGTGATGTTGTGGAGCCTTACGAGGGTCACGATATTGGAACCTATAACATGAGTGGTCATACATTTGACTTTCAGAATTCCTGTCTGGAAGGTGGTGAGGCCAGCATTCATTGGGACAGTAGCGTTGGCACCGTAAGTTTCGTTGAAAGTATCAGCATCGATCCAGAGTTGAGATTTGATTTCACGCTTAATAGATTTTATTCTCAATGTATTGGAGCAGGGACATCAAGCTGCGAAATAGATGGCGTCACATATCATGCCCCTTCAACAGATCTGAATGGTGATCCTTGTCCCAGTCCTGCCGGGTCTTCACCAGATATGGGTGCCTTCGAGTTAGATCGCTCCGGTCACCATATCCATAGTGGGTGGAATTGGTGGCATTGGGCTGAAAGTCCAGTCTTGATGCCAGGACCAAACGGGACTTGGGATGATGCTAACATCTTTGCACCAGATGTGTTGTTCTACGAGGAGCAATATCACATGTGGTATGTTGGATCTGATGGTGATAGATATAAGATTGGCCATGCCACGTCGGATAATGGAGTTGACTGGCTTCGAGATCCAGCCAATCCTGTACTCACCAGCGAACCAACCTCCTGGCAGGCTCAGAATCTGAACGTCCCACGCGTGTTGCTTGTGGAGGACACTCTCCACATGTGGTTCTGGACAGATGGTAGAGCTGGCCATGCCACATCTACAGATGGAATAAGCTGGACCTTTACACCTGATCCAGTTATGGAGGGTACCCTGGGAACTTGGGATGGAGGTATGGTAGTGATCGCAGATGTGATTTATCGCGATTCAGTGTTCCATGCCTGGTATACGGGGGAGAGTAGTGGCGTTTATGCCATTGGATACGCGACCTCAACAGATGGTATTGTGTGGGATAAACTCGCTGATCCTGTATTTGAGTCAAGTGCAAGT
>JABIFG010000182.1 GCA_018650795.1 Fidelibacterota bacterium | reverse complement strand
GAAACAGCCCTGGCTATACTGAAGAAAAAGAAAAACCTACGGCTTCTACAGCTGGCCGACATTATAAATCCAGCGACACCTGAACCATATTTTTATAAGAAAGTTGATGGAGGATTATTAATTCAGGAAGCTGATCATCATGTCATGGATGATGAGGATTACAAGGTTGTCACCGAAAAACAACCGACTGAACAAGAGTGGGCAGATCTGAAGCTGGCCTGGAAAGTTGTCAAACACGCAAAATCCAACGCCATTGTGGTCGTGAAAGATGGCGCCACACAAGGTGTCGGTGCGGGTCAGACAAGTCGCATATGGGCCGTTGATAATGCATTGGACCGCAGTAAGAGCTCCACAGAAGGATCTTCCCTGGCATCTGACGCCTTTTTCCCCTTCTCTGATTCAGTGGAAAAAGCACATACGGCGGGTGTCACTGCCATCATACAACCAGGTGGTTCCATCAGAGACGAGGATTCCATCAATGCCTGTGATAAATATGGAATTGCAATGGTCATGACTGGAATGAGGCATTTCAAGCATTGATTTTTGCCATAGTGTAAGGTGGCTGACAATTATGAGCTGAATTCTATTTGACACAGGGGTAAGAATACTAATATTGTCATGAATAATAAACTGAGCGATATATGCTCATAACCTATTGAGGGAGTATTCAATGAAAAAATTAGCCCTGTTAATGATAATTGTCAGTCTGTCCATCTGGACATGTAGTTCTAAACATAAACATCCCGGAGCATCAGCAGAAACATGTACTACTGTTGCATGCGAAAATCCAGACCACAAACATGCTAGTGGCGTCAGTCAAGAGCATGGCGGCCAGGAACATGGTGGTAAAGAGCACGGTGGCCAGGAACACGGTGGCAAAGAACATGCAGGTCAGGAACATGGTGGGGAAGCCGCCCAAAACTTTTCTGCTGCGGAAATTAAAGGCGCTATGAATGCACATATCGCCATGCGCGAAGTTGATGGTGTTTTCACTATCAGCGATGAGAAGACCGGTGAAGATTTAAAGCTCAAATTTGTTAAAATTCATGACCCTGTCCGTAAAATTGAGGGTAAGGGCTACTTCGCCTGTACAGATTTTGAAGTAATCGGAGAGTCTGGAAAGCTATATGATCTTGACTTTTGGCTTAATCCTGAAGGTGGAAGCTTAAAGGTTACCGAGGAAAAGATACATAAAAATCCTAAAAAAACGGATGCTGGATGGGAAAAGAAAGCCCGCTATACCTTCATAAATGATAACCCTGTAGAGATTGACTAGGATTACTTCCCAATTATGCAATACTTCTTGACCAAATTAATACTGTTGAGCCTATTGCTTATAATGGGTTTAATGTCCTCCTGTGCCTATCCACTGCGAGAGATGCCAGTGACTCAGACAGAAGCTGTGCAGAAGCATGAGGAGGATCGACGATTCTCTTTTACATATTCTGTACAGGTTCATCCTACAGATGAAGCTCTGGATATTTTTTTACCAGTAGCCCAGAGTAGCACCCAACAAACTATTATTGATATTGAAATAGAATCAGACATCACTGGTAAGTTTGGTCAAGAAGCAGTTTATGGGAACAAATTCTGGCACGCCACCCTGCCAGAGGGAACACCAGATACCCTGGATATTCGCCTGACCTATCAGGTTGCAAGACCAAGAAACTCTACCGAATACCGCGAAACCCTGGACATACCTGCATTGTCAGAGAAGGAGAAGGAGCTCTTCTTGAATGCGAACTCACGGGTACCCGTTGCAGGGGAGTTGGTTGATAGCATTAGAACTGCTTTGACACCAGCAGATCCGATGTCCCTGGAAAAAGCCCGCGCTATCTACGATTACGTAATCGGAAATATGGAGTATAAGAAAGTTGGGACAGGTTGGGGGAATGGTGATACCTACTGGGCTTGCAGCGAAAAATATGGAAATTGTACAGACTTCCATGCCCTTTTCATTTCGCTAGCCCGTGTAGAGCAGATTCCATCTCGTTTTGAGATTGGTTTTCCAGTCCCACTTGATAAAGAATCTGGAAAGATTGGTGGCTATCATTGCTGGGTTAATTTCTATTTGCCTGAATCTGGATGGTTTCCAATAGATGCGTCTGAAGCAAAAAAAGATTTAAGCAAACAGGACCTTCTCTTTGGTAATCAACCTCCTGATCGTCTTCAATTTACCATTGGGAGAGACTTGGAATTGGGAGAGGGACACAATAGCGGTCCCTTAAATTATTTTATCTATCCTCATATAGAGCAAAACGGTAAAATCTATTCAGATTACACCCGTTCATTTGAGTATAAAAAAAGCTAAAACTCAAAATCCCTCAATTTTTACTTGAGTCCTTGCAGGGGAGCTCCAATCCCCGACTGTTATAGCTTATTGTCGGGCTGCTGACTCTTATAATTGCGAATAGCATTGTTTTTGATCATTTAGTATTGATATTGTGAAGGATGCACGAAGCATCCAGATGACACTCAAAACATTTAAGGGAGAATATTTGTGAAAAAGTTACTCGGTGTACTAATTATTGCCATGTTTGTGCTTGTGAGCTGTGCACATCACAAAACTGCTCATATGGATAAAGCCGCTGATTGTTCAAAAGAAGCTCATGTCTGTACAGAAGCGTGTGACCATTCTGCTGATGTCATGGCAAAAGAACATGAATGTTCAGAGGAAAATAAAGCTGAGTATAAGGCTGCTCATATGGCAAAACACGGTGAAGATCATGTCTGTACCGAAGCTTGTGAAGCAGAATGCAAAGCAAATAGTGAACACGCTGGCGAAGCTGTTGAAGGTGAACATGCTGGTGAAGCTGTTGAAGAAGAAGGACACGAGGGTAGAGAAGATAAAGATTAATTTTGTAAATCTTTAATCCACTTCGAGTGAATTTTATAGAATGGGGAGGGCAATTTGTCCTCCCCATTCTTTTTTTATAGCTCATTCAAAAAAGATTATATTGAGATGGAATTTAATCTGAAATGTCATATAAATGGGGAATACAGAAATGAAGGTTTTGGTTGTTGGAGGTGGTGGTCGGGAACACACACTGGTATGGAAGTTGGCTCAAAGTCCCAGAATTTCACAGATATTCTGCGCACCGGGAAATGCCGGTACAGCTTCAATCGCTACGAACCTAGCAATTGCAGATGGAAATATCCCTGATTTACTGAAATTTGCCCGGGAGAATGAGATCGGCTTGACCGTGGTTGGACCTGAGGTCCCTCTGGTCGAGGGAATCGTTGATTCCTTTGAGACGCAAGGTCTGCGGATATTTGGACCCAATGCCAGAGCTGCCATTCTTGAAGGAAGTAAGGTTTTCACCAAAGAACTACTCTATAAATATGCAATCCCCACAGCTGAATATCACCGATTTACTGAAGCTTCGAAGGCACTGGAGTACTTGGCTCATAATACGACCTACCCCATAGTCATCAAAGCGGATGGTCTGGCTGCCGGGAAGGGCGTGCTCATCTCACTTTCACGGGAAGAAGCACAGCAAGGTGTCAAAGAAATGCTGGAAGACAAGGTCTTTGGAAATGCAGGAGATGAAATCATAATTGAAGAATTCATGACAGGTCCTGAATTATCCATGCTTTGTTTTGTGGATGCCCATACGGCCGTACCTATGGTTTCAGCCAAAGATTACAAACGTATCGGGGAGGGGGACACGGGGCTCAATACCGGTGGAATGGGAGCTATTTCACCTAATCCACTCTATGATGAAGAGCTTGAGCAATTTTGTTTGCAAAATATTATTGAGCCGACCCTAGAAGGTATGCGGCAGGAGGGTCGTCCATTTAAGGGTATCCTTTACTGTGGAATTATGCTCACTGAAGGGGGGCCAAAAGTACTGGAATACAATGTTCGATTCGGAGACCCGGAGACACAGGTGATTTTGCCGCGACTGGAAACGGATCTCCTCGATATTTTTGAAGCTGTGGTAGATGATAGATTATCCGAAATTGATATAAAGTGGGATGATGATGCGGCTGCAACTGTGGTTTTAGCCTCCAGGGGCTATCCAGAGGCTTATCCAAAGGGTTTACCCATATCTGGGTTAGATGAGGTGGTATCCTCAGTTGTATTCCATGCTGGGACTTCAGCAGGAGAAGGTGAGGTAATTACTTCGGGAGGTAGAGTACTCAATGTAACGACTAGAGCGCATACTGTGCCGGAAGCACTTTCACTTTCTTATCGAAACAGTGAACTGATTCAATTTGATGGAAAGACAATCCGCAAGGATATCGGGAGCTGAAATGATCAAGCATATTGTGGCCTGGGACTTTATAGGTACAGACAAACAGCATAATGTTGAAAGATTAAAAACATTATTGGAGGAACTACCAGAATTAATTCCTGAGATTGTATCGTATGAAGTCGGGATTAATATCAAAGATTCGGAAAACGCCAAGGATATGATACTATTATCCTCTTTTCAGGATGAAGCTGGACTCCAATCCTATGCAGAACATCCCGAACATCAACGTGTTGTTCAGGAACTTCGCAAAGTTTCCAGTAAGACTGTAGTAGTGGATTTCAAAGTATAAGTAAAAAGGGTTTGTTGCCTGTCAACCAGTTTCCGGACGGCCATCGGAAGGATTAGACTGCTTTCACGCATCCCGGAATCTGAAATAAGTTTGGTTCGTTACACTCGCTGAAAACAGGTTAATCAATCAGGAAATTAGCTTTTTGACCTCATCAAGCGCTTTATCACAGATTTCACCAGTTAAACCCTTAACATAGGTCTCGATAGTCTCTGGCTCTATACCAGCCTCGGTCATCATTTTTACCATTTCCGAATAGGACATTCTCTTACCACGTGTTTGCTTCTTTAATTGGTCATAGCCATCTGAGGCTCCTCGATCACGCTCCACCAATTGGATTAGCTCTGAAAAGAATTGACCATTATTGGCCAGCTCTTCATCCATTTTAGCATCATTGATGAGGATATCACCGGTTCCTCGCTTAGCATATATAATGGCCAGGATAATATGACCGAATGCTGTTCCAATGTTTCGTTTGACTGTGGAATCAGTGAGATCCCTCTGGAGTCGAGTTTTCATAAATTTTTGACTGAAAAAAGTGAGCAAGCTTTCAGCGAGCTGTGCATTTCCCTCAGAATTTTCAAACTTAATGGGGTTAATTTTATGTGGCATCGTTGAAGAGCCGATGGAAGATGCATCTGCCTTCTGATATAAGTAAGCCAGCATAAAGTAGGTCCAGATATTTTGATCGTAGTCGATGAGGAGACCACTCAGCCTTTTAACTGAATCAAGGAGTGTTGCATACGTATCTCCAGGCATGATCTGCAGACTGAAGAGGGTATGTTCCAGACCAAGTTCTTCAACCACTTCTCGGGTTAATTCAAACCAGTCTACATCAGGATAAGTACCCACAAACGCGTTCAAGTTGCCTGTGGCACCAAGAATTTTGCCCTGAATGTGCATTGCTTTTAATTCTGAGTACATTTTAGCAAATCTGAGACTATAGAGGGCCAATTCTTTACCCATAGTAGTCGGCGTTGCAACTTCACCGTGTGTGCGACCGATCATACGTCGATCACGATTGTCACTGGCAATCCCTGATAGTTCCTTAATGAGACCTTTCAGGTGTTTGAGCAGAATATCCCTGGCAGCGACCATCATAAGACCGTGTGCAAGATTGTTTACATCTTCAGATGTCAGGCCGAAATGAACATAGGGTCGCACTTTTTCAGGTAGCTGACCTTTGATAAATTCAATGACTGCTGCTACATCATGTTTGGTGCGACCTTCAATTTCCTTGACAGCTTTCAAATCCTTGGTATCAATATCCGTATAAATGGACATGTAGCTATCCTTCCACCAATCCTCGCGGCCCGTGGCTTTTAAAAAGGCTTTCAAATAGACCATTTCAACATGGATTCGCTCAAGGATCAAACGACTTTCAGAAAATGCATCCTGGACTTCTTGAAGATCGCTGGCATAACGACCATCAAGGGGTGATAGATTGAAGAGTGTTTCAGAAGACAATGGTTTCGTTCCTTTCTGGTCCATGGGACAGGATGCTAATGGGTATTTCGACAAAATCTTCAATGAATTTAATATAGCTCTGGATACTTTCTGGAAGATCTACTTTGGATTTCCCCTTTAAGGCAGACCATTCCTCCTTACTGAGATTCGCTATATATGGAATATCGGTATAAATGGGTTCGACCAGTTCCAACGTAGGAGCGTCCGCTGGGAAATACTCAATTTCTTTCCCGTTTATTTTATACCCAGTGCAGGCTTTCACACCATTTACAAGCGCAAGAGTATCAATCTTGGTCATAGCCAGCTCTTGAATACCAGATATACGAATGGCATATCTTAAAGCATAGAGATCTAGATGGCCGACACGGCGGGGACGACCGGTGGTTGCACCATATTCATGACCTGCTTCTCTCAAATTGGTGGCTGCATCACCATCCAACTCAGTAGGGAAGGGACCCTCACCAACACGGGTGGTATAAGCTTTGGTAATACCCAGGATTCTGATGGGTACACCAGGAATAGCACCGCCGCCAACAAAGGCTGCTGCTGCAAGTGTTGAACTGGAAGTCACGAACGGATAAGTCCCGTAGTTTAAATCAAGTAAGGTGCCCTGGGCTCCTTCAAATAGTACCTGCTTATCCGAATTGCTGGCGATCCTTACCAGGTCTTCAGTATCCGTAACATAATCTTTGAATTCTGCACCATAAGATGCGTATTCCACTGATACACTTTCGCAGTAATCTTTAAACTCTGGTTCAGTGAAAATACCATCCGTGATTAAAATTTCCCGCACATCTCTTAATGATTCTTTGATGCGATCGATTGCATTGTCAGCAATTATATCCAAGATTCTTAAATTTATTCTAGAGGTCTTCTGAGAGTAGGTAGGACCAATTCCGCGACCCGTCGTTCCAATTTTCCCACCCTCCTTGGCATCAATAAGCTGATGATGAGGAAAAATCACGTGAGCTCGTGCACTGATCTTCAATTTAGGTGCATGCCCACTTTCAGTGAATGATTTGATTTCTTCAAGGAGATCCTTGGGATTGATAACTACGCCTGTACCCAAAATACATTGCTTATTATGCAGCATCCCCGAAGGCATATAATGAAATTTGTATGTTTCGCCAGCATGCATAACCGTGTGACCTGCATTACCCCCGCCATTGAAGCGTACGACAAGATCACTCTGCTCTGCAAGAACATCGACCAGCTTACCTTTACCTTCATCACCCCACTGAGCACCGACAACGATGGTGTTTTTCATGCTTTCTCCTGTAGAACCTATCGGTTAAGATTTTTTTT
Organism: Fidelibacterota bacterium; assembly: GCA_018650795.1. Lineage (GTDB taxonomy): Bacteria > Fidelibacterota > UBA8477 > UBA8477 > JABMPR01 > JABMPR01. The sequence goes on along the minus strand of JABIFG010000182.1, from coordinate 31,089 downwards.
CAATTACTTAGAAATCAGCCCCATAGTTGGGTGCTTCTTTGGTTACTTGGACATCGTGTGGATGGCTCTCTTTTAATCCGGCTCCACTAATTTTCACGAACTGAGCATTTTTTCGTAATTCATCAATATTAGCTGTTCCACAATATCCCATGCCTGCCCGCAATCCACCAATGAGTTGAAAAACAACATCTTTGATAGCACCACGGTAGGGAACCCGACCTTCAATACCTTCTGGTACAAGTTTATGAGTTGCTTCCTGGAAATAACGATCAGCACTGCCAGCATTCATGGCTGAGATGGATCCCATGCCACGATACACCTTATAAGCACGACCCTGGAAGAACTCTTTGTGACCTGGGCTTTCGTCGGTGCCTGCTAATAACCCGCCAATCATGATGGTAGAAGCGCCCGCAGCAATAGCTTTGGGAATATCACCGGAAAATTTGACACCCCCATCACCAATAACTGGGACACCCTGTTTATCAGCCTCCTCGGCACAGTTTGAAATGGCACTGATTTGAGGCATACCCACACCAGCAACGATGCGAGTTGTACAAATGGAGCCTGGTCCAATTCCAACCTTGACTGCGTCTGCTCCAGCATCAATGAGCGCTTTGGTGGCTTCTGCCGTGGCTACATTTCCGGCAATAATTTGTATATCAGGATATTGAGATTTGATTTTTCCAACAATGGTAGTCACATTTTTAGAGTGACCATGAGCTGTATCCACTACAATGACATCAACACCAGAAGCCATGAGACGCTCAACTCGCTCCAGAGACTCTATTCTCGCCCCAACCGCAGCTCCAACCAATAGTCGTCCATTGGAGTCTGTAGCAGAATGGGGGTACTCGACAGCTTTCTCAATATCTTTAATTGTGATGAGTCCTTTGAGTGTGTTGCCCTTGCCTACGAGTGGTAATTTTTCGATTTTGTACTGCTTCATGAGAGCACCGGCTTGCTCAAGGGTCGTGGACTGATTCCCAGTAATCAAATTATCTTTTGTCATGGCGTCTGCTATGAGGAGGGTGAAATCTTCCTCAAATCGAATATCACGATTGGTTATAATCCCAAGTAAAATGCCATCAACCACAACAGGGACACCAGATATATGGTAGCGTGCCATAAGGTCAGCTGCATCACCAACTGTGTGTTCCGGAGTAAGTGAAAATGGATCCGTGATCACACCGTGCTGGGAGCGTTTGACCTTATCAACTTCCAGCGCTTGTTCCTCGGGAGTCAAGTTCTTGTGAATAATTCCAATTCCACCAACTCGAGCCATAGCAATGGCCATGCGGGATTCAGTCACTGTATCCATGGAAGCGGACATCAGCGGAATATTGAGTCGGATGGTTCTGGTAAGCTGAGTAGATACATCTACGTCATGAGGCAATACATTGGATTGCGCTGGGACCAACAGCACATCATCAAAAGTTATTGCTTCCCAGGTTTTGTATTTTCGCATGGTGAACCTCTTAAATCGTTGTTTGCATAAAGTATTGATCTATATGGGCATATCCATCAAACCGCAGGTTCAGAATGGTTGGCAGTAAGCTTTGAAGGTAGAATCGGCAGGTTGGATGGTGAGCATTCATCTTGCAACGCAAAGTAAACTGGTGCACCCCTCATGCAAAAGGAAACGATACCAATGCCGAGAATAATGTGAGCCGGAAATTGGAATCAAACTATTTCTCCCTACATTCTCCCATGACACAAGCGTTGATACCGTTATCATTGTATATCCATGTCCCATTTTGCATGGCAAAATGCACTTATTGTGATTTTTACTCCATTGTGGGACGAGAGCATTCAATCCCAGCCTATTTGAAAAGTCTTCTACATGAAATTGAATTGAAACAGCAAGAACTCGATTTGTCGAAATATTACATAGATACCATCTTTTTTGGTGGTGGTACGCCAAACCTCCTGGCACCACATCAGCTCGAAGAATTAATGCGAGCTCTACTAAGAATCTGCAACCTTGGGGAGGAGATGGAAATCGGGATGGAGATCAATCCAGGTGAGGCAAGCCTGGAAAATCTCAAAGCATATAAGGGCTTGGGCATAAATAGGATCAGTATTGGCATGCAGAGCTTTCAATCCAAACTGCTCACCTTTATGAGTCGCATTCATACTGTTGATAAATGTTTTTCAACATTTGATGATGTTCGCACTGCAGGTTTTAACAATGTGAGTGCTGACTTGATTTTTGCAGTACCTGGACAAACTCGCGAGGAATGGGTTGCTGATCTGGAGCGATTAGTCACCATGCAACCCGAACATATCTCGACATATTCTTTAACCGTAGAAGAGGGGACAGCGCTGCACCGCTGGGTTGATGCTGGACATGTCAAAATGCTTGAAGAGACAGTTGATACTGGAATGTATGACTGGGGTCGTGATTTCCTGGAAAAATCAGGCTACCCCAATTATGAAGTATCCAATCATGCAAAACCTGGTTTCGAGTGCCGTCACAATTTGAATTATTGGACAGGTGTGGAGTATCTGGGGTTCGGACCTGCCGCCCATTCATATTTTGGGAACAATAGAACCTGGAATCTGCGTAACCTTGATACCTATATGGAAGGCATCAAAGTGACAGGTTCAGGTGCAACGGATTCGGAAATTATTACACCATCTATGGCGCGTAATGAGATGATTCTAACGCGTTTGAGACTTACCCGGGGATTGAATTTGGAGGAGTTCTCAAAGATCCATAATGAAAATCTTCTGCACACAAAAAATAACATGCTCAAAAAATGGGCTGACAAAATAGTTATCTCAGATAGTCATTTAAAAATCGCCAGGACTGGGTGGGCTTTAACTGATGAGATCAGCTCTGACTTGATGTCTCTGCCAAGCTAGATAATTCTTTTAATCCAGATTGATTGTCACAGAATGTTCCTGGTGGACCAGGACAGTTCCAGGATGAGCACCCCTGGGTTTGCTAAGGTGTTTGCGCTGGCAATATTGAACCACCACTATACCTGAATGTTTGGCTTTTGAATTAAGAGCAGCGTGTTTAGCCGCGGATAAGATGTCATCCTGTTGGGGTGTCTGGCTCCCTGTGCGGAGGATGACGTGGGATCCTCTGACCTGTCTCGCATGAAACCACCAATCATTTTTATTTGCCACCTTAAAGGTCAGCGTATCATTATCCTGTGAGCTACGACCTACCAGGATGTCGAATCCACCAGGCGATTGATACTTCTTATATGGTTTGCGCTCCAATTGCTGTTTACCTGATCGATCAAGCGCTTCACCATGCTCCTGAAGAAAACTCAGCAATTCTTTATCATCAGATTTCTCCGAGAGTTGTTCAAGTGCATGAACATCCCTTTGGACGGCAGCTAGAACAGCTTCTAACTGGGTCAGTTTCCCCTGGTATTTGCGGATTTTTTTCGCCGTGGATTCTATAGCCTGATTGAGGCTAAGCCCTTCCTCCACATCTATCGAAATGTTTTCCCCTGTAGGAGAAAACTCCACGGGGATGGTCAGTTGACCATCAACACTGGCCATTCCCATGCCAAGACCAATCTGAAGTGACTGAAGTCTAAGCTTCAATTCGGGCCAGGTTCTGGCCTCTGCCAGTTCCAGATCGATTTTTGAGGCTTTACTTTTCCAGCGTTTAAGCACAGTTCGTGACGTTTTCTGGAGAGATGCACCTGTTGTCTGTTTGGGCTTATGGGCATGTTTCAATACATCAATGACAAACTCACTGATATTCTTTGCCATTCCACTTTCGTCGGATCCAAAGTTGAGGGTAGAATTATCCCAATCCATGGATAAACCATTTTTCGCGTCCATCAGTTGGGTATGTGTCACCTTGCCTCCCGGAATTGATGCAGGTAGCGTGTCTGTAGGGGCCAGCCAACTATCCTCAATAGGCGGAAGCTGATCATGTTTAAGAAAACTATCCTGGTGTAATTTTGATGAAAGGTAATACACATTGTTTGCACCCGGGTAGGCACCAATAATGAGCTGATCATCGTTGCTAAGGTCAATCCTGAGGAGCCTGTCATGTGAGTGCATATAGACATATCTCACTGTTGAACCCGCAGGGATTCTACGTAGGACTTCAACTCTTTTGCGGGGGAGGGAAGATGATTGTGAAGATGTTAGAAGGACTTGGTTACCCTTCTTTTCCCAGGAGAGCAAAAACACTTTATTTGCATCGAGGAATTGAATATTAAGACGACCTTTTCTGTAGGTATAAGCAAGACCCAACTCATTACCAATGAGTTGTTTATGCAAATATTGCATCCAAAGCCACAGGCTTGGCCATGATCTTATGAAATTTTGTGCTTCCACGCTGTTAACCTAAGTGATTTCCACACGAAGTGAATGGTTTTCCCCTGGATTTAGCAAGAATATCGGTCCTAAGCTGTTGCAGTCTTTTCACACTTCAATCTCGCTTGAATGCATATCTTGAATATCTTATAGAAGTTTCGTTAATTGTCCTTTTTCAGGATTCGAGTAAAGTGAGACACCTATGAAGTCAAAGCATACTTTCGCTGATGGAAATACAACATCCATACTGGATAATTTGAATACGGCAGTATTTCGGGCAAATCTAGAAGGGTCAGAATCTATTATTGATGTGAACCCGGCTTTCATCAAGATGTTTGGTTACAAAGATAAGTCAGAGATTAAATCCATATCCTTGATAGACTTTTATTTCGATCCCGTGGATCTAGTAGAGATGAGCAAAGAGATATTGTCCAGTGGGAATATCCGCAACAGGGAAACAAAATTAAAAAGGAAAGATGGCTCAGTTTTCCATGGCCGGGTCTCATCTGTTCTGGTTAAAGATGCTGAAGGTAACAATCTGTTTATTGATGGCGTAGTAGATGATATCTCAGAGCTCAAAACCAAGGAAATGGAACTGTTAGCTGAACGACAGGTGTTTTTTAGTGGACCGGTGGTATCGATCCAATGGCCGGTGAGCGATAAAAACGCCTTAATCAATATTACAGAAAATGTGAAAGACTTGTTGGGATATGAAGCCGTTGAATTTTTAGAGGGAAAAATTCTATATGCTGATCTTGTCCACGAAGAGGATAGACCAGGATTGCAGAATCATATCCAATCTATCCTTGCTCAGGGATCAAATGTAATGTTGGTGCTTCCATATCGATTGAGACATAAAAATGGAGCATATATCTGGGTCCAGGATTATGCATATATCCAGCGTGATGATACGGGCCAGGTCATCGGGATATTAGGCTATATTTATGATGTGACAGCACAGCAGGTATCTCAGCGAGATTCCATTGAACAGGAACGCCGCCTTCGAGATCTTGTCGAAAACTCACCAACTGGAATTTTAAGAATCGATAGGGATGGGAATATTGTTGAGGTGAACCAAAGAATGGTGGATATGCTCGGTTCCCCCTCCAAAGAAGCTACTCAGGGTTTCAATATATTTAAGTTCCAGCCCCTGATTGAAACGGGTATAGCCGGAAAATTCCAGGAGAGCATATCAGAAAACAAGATCGTTTCATTTGCTGGTGAATATGAATCAAATTGGGGTAAGGAAATCCATTTTAAGCTCATTATCTCGCCCGTCCTGAATGCAGAAGGTGAAGTGGTAGGCGCCCAGTCAAATATGGAAGATTTGACCAGTACCCGTCTCGCTGAAGCGGACAAGCGCAAGCTTCAGAAAGCCCAATTGGAAGAACGCAGGATTTTCATGGCCGGTCCAATCATGATCATCAAATGGGCATTTTCTGCAGATGACTCAGTGTTATCAGTAAGTGAGAATGTAGAAAAAATTCTCGGCTATACGGTGGATGAGTTTATGAGTGGCAATATGGTACCATCTAAATTTATTCACCCCGAGGATATAGATGCCGTTCGAGAAACTTCTCGAGCTGCTGTGGCTAATGGGCATACGGCGTTTGAAGTGGCCCCTTACCGGCTTCAAAAAAAGGATGGAAGTTATATTTGGGTTGGTGATTACAGCGCTATAAATAGAGATCCTGAAGGAAAGCCAGTATCCTTCTCAGGTATTATCTGGGACATCTCAAATGTGATAAAAGCAGAATTAGATCTGAAGCTCCTACTCCGTGAAGTCCATCATCGGGTTAAAAACAACATGCAGGTCATCATAAGTCTACTCAATATTCAAGCAGATTATGTGGGGGATGAGCACTTGTTTGAAATATTTGGCGAGACCCAAAATCGAATTAGAACCATGGCCTTGATTCATGATAAGCTTTACCGATCAAAGCATATGTCTGAAGTTGATTTTGGAAAATATATCAGCTCGTTAATATTTGAACTCAATAACTTCTATGAAATAGATCCCCAACGCATACACATTCACCAACAAATCGAAGAGATTAGGCTGGATATTAGTAAAGCCATCCCATGTGGATTGATTGTGAATGAACTTGTTACAAATTCTATAAAATATGCATTCCCGGATAAACGGGAAGGTGATATATGGGTATCCGCCACGGTTTTTGGTGACAGCGAAGCAAAAATTGAAATTTGGGATAATGGCATCGGTCTAAGCCGGGATATGATTTTTGAAGAAACCCAGACCATGGGTTTGCGTATTGTAAGAATTCTCACCGAACAACTCGGTGGATCCATGAAAATCACTCAGGAAAAGGGTACTCACTTTTCACTCAGATTTGACCTCATTGACAAAGATTAAATCTAAAGTACGCCATGGTTAAAGTCCTCTTTTTTGCAGATTCTCATCTTGGTTTTGATTTCCCCATTAGACCCCGAATAAGTCGCCGGAGGAGGGGTTGGGATTTTTTTAATAACTACCAGCTCATATTAGATACTGCGGTTGAGGAGGGTGTAGATGCTCTGGTTCACGGTGGTGATGTTTTCTTTAGATCAAAAATCCCAATGCCCGTTATACAAAAAACCTATGAACCATTGTTACCTGTATTGGAGCGTGGCATCCACATGTTCATTGTACCGGGTAACCACGAACGATCCAGATTACCTGCATCGCCACTCTTTCGTCACAAGAATTTCCATCTTTTTGATCGACCCAGGTCATTTCCAATGGAAATGAATGGGGTAGATGTGACCTGGAGTGGATTTCCCAATATCCGCCACAATATTCAACAAGAATTTCCAACTCAGCTCAACCAGATCGGGTTTGGGAGCACACCAGGGGCTCTCAGTATATTATGCATGCACCAGTCGATCGAGAATGCTTTGGTGGGAGTGCAAAACTATACGTTCAGAAAAGGAGCTGATGTGATTGGGCGGGATCAGTTCCCAGACTATTTGGATTTGGTGCTTAGCGGACACATTCATCGACAGCAAGTCTTAAGGAGTACATCAGGCACACCCCTCATATATTCTGGATCTATCGAGCGGACTTCATTTGCTGAAAGGCTTGAGACGAAAGGCTTCTTCATCCTGACCTTATCAAAGCATAAGATTGAATGGGAATTTCGTGCGCTACCGGCTCGACCCATGTATCAATGGACACTCCCATCAAATTTATTGGACAGGCATCATCTTATGCGAGCTATACAAGCTGAGGCTCAAGAATTACCCAGTGATGCCATATTTCGAATCCGGAGCGGAGCTGAAAAGCAACTCGATATCCTGAAAATTTCTGAATTGCGAAATGAATTACCGGAAAGCATGAATGTTGATCTCATCCCACTCGCTGGAAGAACTCGCAGCACCTGGTCAGCATACTCGGATTAATATGGAAATCGCTTCCCAATTACAGCAGGATCAAAAGGGTTTGCCGAAAACAGCGGGGGTTTACTTGTTTTTGGATGAACGGGAATATCCACTTTACATTGGTAAGTCGGTAAATCTTAGAGCAAGAGTAGCATCGTATTTACGCAATGATAGCAGCCAGGAAGAACGCACTCAGAGAATGGTCCACGAGGCCAGAACCCTGCGCTATATTGAAACTGAGACAGAGTTGATGGCTCTGTTACTGGAAGATTCACTCATAAAGAAGTATCTTCCAGTTTACAATATCCGCCAGAAACAATTTAGAGATTATCGCTATCTTCAGGTCAGCGATGATGCTTACCCCCGTCTGATCACCCTAGAGGACCCGGGACGTATACATAGCAGCATCTATGGACCGTTTCGAGATCGCTTTTTCATCCAACGCCTTCAAGAAATATTTTCGAGATACCTGAGGTTTAGATCCTGTGCTGAGGCGAACCCGAAAAAAAGTTGCATTGAGCTCGATCTTGGACAATGTCTGGGTCCATGTATTCTACCAGAAGTCCACGATGCTTATGCTAGAGCCTGTGTTCATGTTACCCAATTTCTGGAAGGGGAGGATCCAGGGGTCATTTCGATGATTGAGGATGAGATTCGGATATGCATCCAGGAAACCCGCTTTGAGCATGCTCAGCGTTTAAGGGAGGATCTCATTTTTTGTGATACATTTTTTAATCGTCAACGTTTTAACCATCACTTCAGAGTTGATCATCTCAAGATTGAATCACGACGCGAAGGTGAACCAGGTTATTTATTCGAAAATGGAGCCTTGAGAGAGGTCGTACTCAAGCATGGCAGACTATGCAAGGTGGGTGATCAGCTCGATCTGTTTGACCTATCTATTGTGAAAGAAGATGAACCACGCTTTTTACTGGATAGGGCAAATCTGGTATATAATTGGTTAAAAAAGAATCAGGGATCAGTAAAGTATAAATTTCAGGAAATGGGCTCATCCTTTAAGTAGGGCCAGAATAAATCTTCCATTCCACCAAAAGACCCATCGATGCTCATGGGGACTAATTTTGCAAATGAATCCAGAATAACAACTGCATTTAAACTGGCATCTTCCTCAACGCCTGCCTGCAGCCGTTTTACCATGCTGATATTGATGGCATCAATATTAGTATAAATTTGACTTAATCCTTTGAGCGTCCAATCTGGTTCCAATCCATTTTTGGCACGTGTGAATTGGGCTAGCAAATACATGGACATTGCACGATAAATAGATTCCTTAATACTGGCAAATGGTAAATGTGTGGCTACCATGGGTCTTAATTGATCCAGGGTGGGACATCCACTGGTCACCATGATGATTCCGAGTATGGAACTCAGGCCAATTTGCATGGAGACCTGCTCCTTGGAGTACGTTCTTTCAGCCGTCTCGATGCTAAGGTCGATAAGATCATAAGAAACATCAGACTTAAAGGTAGTTACAATATCCTGGAGATTAACAGCCACTGGGCAATGGTTCACACCAGTATCAGCGAGTTTGCAACCTTCACACATATGAAATCCCAGGTTTGTCCAACTAGGTTTTTCTGTATTTGAAATGGTTTGATAAGCTAGTTTGTCAGGACTGAGAATAACCTCAAATGAAATGGATCTGGAATCTGCCATCTTGAATTTGTATTTAAGTGACACTTGTGGAGCGGAATCTGAAGACATAGAGCAAGATAAATCTAGAAAGTTTCAATCCAATGCAATTTGGAGCCTGAGATTCATGTTTGTGATAAATAACCTGGGATGGTATATGGAATAATATTTTGAGTGTATAAAGTGGAGGTTTGATTTAGTTTCAAAGGCTTAATATTGAATGAGGAAAATGAATTTATGAATGTCCCAGAAAAACAACATCGCCGAAGAAAAAAGAGTAAGCATTTTGAGAGGTCAATTATTCGTGAGTTCAGTGCGGAGATCATGATTGGCATCATATTCTTTTTCGGAATATTTTTGCTTTATGAAGAGATGGAAATCAAGACCTATGTTTTTGAGGGCGTTGTCTCCGATTTTCAATACATCACTCACGGCATCAGCCATTTCATGAGCACACTATTGGGTAGGGCTGAGGAATATGAAACATCCGATATTGTCGGCTCAACATTGATTTTCATAGCCTTCAATTTGTTGATATCACGAATTAGGCAGAAGTCCATTTTGATCCTATCTGAATTAACAGAATGCCCTGAATGTGGTGATGATCTTGTCCTGGTTCATCGAAATGTTTTCCAGCGGATTTATGGATTTGTATTCCGGGTAAAAATTCGCCGCTTTCACTGTCAAAGCTGTGACTATGACGGTCTTAGAGTGAGGTCTCCAAAGTCAATTTAGTATCACTCAATCCAAGAGTGAATCGGAGACTCTCAGCTCAGTATACTCTTTTAATAATATGAACTTCCTAAGCCGATATCGAAAGATACCCCGATCAATTCTGTTAATGATTTCGGCTGCCTTCTTGATTCATATGATCAATGCTGGCTTCATTCTCATTCTCAATATCTACCTTCGAAAAAAAGGCTATGCTGACGAAAGTATAGCTCAATTCAACTCCTTCCGGTTCCTGGGCGTGCTGTTCTTTGCATTCCCTCTGGGAATATTTATAAAAGGGAAGTCACTGAAACCTTTCTTTCTGGCATCCAGCCTGCTTGTCCCTCTGTTTAGCTTATTTCTGCTCCTTTCTATTCAGGGAGGTAATGAGACCAGAATCACTCTCGGCTTCATTCTATGGGGTATATCATTCATGATATTGAATGTGTGTGGCTTACCCTACATCATGCGATCAGCCCCGGAGGAAGTTGTCTCAGAAGCCATATCCCTAAATTTTTCAACCTGGTCCTTGGCCACGATTATTTCAGGATCATTGATCAATATTCTCTCGCGAGTCAAAGAGATTGCGATTGGGGGAGTCACCATACCTTTAGATGAATTTCATATTATGTTGGTGATTATCTCCATAAGTTCATTTTCCTTTGTGCTTGTGCTATTTATGCGAGAAGCCAAACCACGCTCGATTTCGAGTAGTTTTTTCAGCAATTTTAAAGCCCTCAAGTCAGACTATGATTGGATACTTATTGGACGAGTACTATTCCCAAACATTTTGATTGCCATTGGTGCGGGACTGACGATTCCCTTTGTCAATTTATTTTTCAATAGTGTCTTCAAGGTTGATTCAGATACCTTTAGTCTCATTGGCGCTGGAACTGCTGGAATTGTGTTTATAACGACTCTGATTGTACCCATCATACGGCGCAAATTTGGTTTCAGAGTAGCCATCCTGATTCCCCAGTGGATTGCTATTTTCTTTCTGGTAATCCTGGCAACGACCCAGCTGGCGCAAGCATATTCCTGGGCTTTTTATGTGGCCATTGCAGCCTTTATGCTGCGTCAACCCTTTATGAATATGGCTGGTCCCATGACCAGCGAGTTGGGTATGAAATATGTTGGACCACGGAATCAGGAATTGATTTCTGCCATCAGCTCTAGTGTCTGGAGTGCATCATGGTTCATCAGTGCCAAGATTTTCCAGGTACTCAGGCAAATGGATTTAGAGTATTATCAAATATTTTTTATTACGGCGGTCCTGTATGCCGTAGGAGTAGGTTTCTATCATCTATTAATAAATGACTTTTTAGGGAGATCACCTGAAGAGACTCAAGGACCTGTTAGCCTCGAAAATCCATTGCGCGGTATGAACAGGGGATAAGGAAGAAAATGGAAGCACTTAGCTCAAAACAGAAAAAATATTTAAAATCCAAGGCCCACCCTCTAAAAGCGGTGATTCAGATTGGGAAAGCTGGCGTAACCACCCAATCTATCCAGAGCATTGAGACAGCTTTAAATTCACACGAAATGGTGAAGGTGAAGTTTATCGCCTTCAAGGAAGAAAAAGAAAGGTTTCTGGATGAAATACTGGAGGGCTCGCGATCCCAATTTGTGAGTCTCATCGGTCATGTTCTCACCCTATACCGTGAACATGAAGAAGCTGACCAACGAAAGTATGATCTACCCAAATAATTGCCTGCCATGATCAATCTCCACAATATCACAAAAACTTATCCTGACAAAACTTTGTTCAAGGGCTTGGATCTTGTGATAAAAAGGGGCTCCAGAATCGGTTTGGTAGGAGCCAACGGCTCGGGAAAAACAACCTTGCTCAGGATGATTGTGGGTGAAGAAGATACCGACAAGGGTCAGATTCAGGTAGATAGAAAAATCACAATCGGATATTTGCCGCAGGAAATAACTGCCACCTCAGAGGAAACAATCTTACATGAGGTTCTGAATGAGATCCCTGAAGTCGGTGAGCTGGAAATTCAGATTGAAAACTTATCCTTACAAATTGCTGCGAATCCTGATGATGAGCTGCTGCTGAACAGGCTTGGTCAGATACAGGCCGAATTTGAACGACTCAATGGCTGGAGTCTTGAATCAGATGCAAAAAAAGTACTGGGAGGTCTCGGATTCAGCCCTGAGCAGATGAAAGTACCTCTTGATCAATTCAGTGGTGGGTGGAGAATGCGAGTTGCCCTGGCAAAGCTTCTGTTTAAACATCCCGATATCCTTTTGTTGGATGAACCAACTAATCACCTCGATCTGGCCTCACTGATCTGGTTAGAAACTTTTTTAAAAGAATGGTCGGGTGCACTCGTTCTGATCAGTCATGACAGGACCTTTCTTGACAAAACGATTAATCACATTTTTGAAATCGAGCATATGTCGATCCAGATATATGCCGGCAATTACAGCAAATATATTGAGGAAAAAAAGCTCCGGCTCGATCAACAACTGGCAGCCTATCGTAATCAACAAAAATTGATTGCTGAGACAGAGCGGTTTATTGAGAGGTTCAGGTATAAGGACAGTAAAGCAAGTCAGGTTCAAAGCCGGGTTAAAAAGCTCGAAAAGCTTGTGCGAATTTCACCTCCTGAAGGTGAACAAAGCCGAATTTCAGTTCGTATCCCGCAGCCTGGCAGATCAGCCAGAACCATTGCCGAATTTAAGGGCGTGGCCAAATTCTATGGTAAGCTCGAGGTATTTAACCAACTGAACCTCACATTGGAACGGGGACAAAAAATAGGGCTTGTGGGTCCTAACGGCGCCGGAAAATCAACCTTGTTGAAGATGTTGGCTCAGGTCGAACCGCTTAGTGGTGGAGATTTAGTTTGGGGAGAAGGCGTGGAGAGCGCTTACTTTGCTCAACATCAATTTGAATCCCTACCCATGGAATCAAATATCTATGATTTGATCTCCAACGAGAACCCTAAATGGATTGTGACTGAAGTTCGTACTTATCTGGGAAGTTTCCTGTTTTCTGGAGAGACTGTGGACAAAAAAATTAAAGTGCTTAGTGGTGGAGAAGTATCGAGGCTTGCACTCGCCAGGATGCTATCTACGCCCTCGGATCTTATTCTCCTGGATGAACCTACCAATCATCTCGATATGCGTTCGAGAGATGTAGTCCAGGAAGCCATTAGCAGTTTTCAAGGAACCATGGTGTGTATCTCTCACGATAGACACTTTTTGAACGCAGTCACAAATACAATTATTGAGGTTGAACAAGGTAGAATCCGAATTTTTCCTGGAAATTATGAGTATTACCTCTGGCGAAAGGGTCAAGATCGGGTTGAAGTGGCAGAAAGGATGTCGAAAATTCAGAGTACTTCATTACAGAAGCCCAGCAACCAGGACTATCAGAATCGGAAGAAATTAACAAATCGGTATAAGAAACTTCCCAGGTTGATTCTGGAATGTGAAACTGCAATTTCCAATCAAGACAAAATTATGATAGATCCCGCCTTTTCCAGCGAATATGGAAAAATTCAGGCAGCCATTGCTGAGAAAGAGGTTTTGGAAGAGAAGTATTTGGAGTTGCTCGAAGAACTTGAGACATTAAAACAATTGCTTATATGAAAAAGGGCAGGGATAATCCCTGCCCTTTTTCAATTTCTCGGTATAGGATTAGATAACTTTGTGAACCAAAATTCCAATCATAACGATCATAGATATAAAAATTAGTGCAACTGACCAATTGCCCTTTTTTATCTCTTCCCATTCATCAATATCAGATGAGAACCAATCGAAAACCTTCAGAGCAATAGCAACACCTACTGAAAATCCGAGTGAGGCAACAACAGCCCAACCCAAACCTTCTGCATAGCGTTCCCAAATACTTACTTCGAAAGGGTTGGCTGCAAAGACTGAAGATGCCATAAGCAGCAAAGAACCCATAAATAGCATTGATTTCTTGAACATTCTATTCTCCTTTTTCATATTCCACTCAGTTTATTAATTCTATTCCATCCGTAAACAGTCCTGTGTGAAAATGTCCACGGGCATTCTGTTATTGTATAACTTTTCGCAACACGCTCCATCGGCTCGTAAGATCATGGCTTTGCGATTACTGAATTCCACATCTGCAATCACTACAATCTGATCAATCGCTACCCGGGCGTGTTGAGCGACAGCACCTCCTACTAGAAAAGCCTGCAGGAGATCATCAGAAAGTGTCGTATTACGACTGACGACTCGAATGATAAATATTCTACCCCATGATTCTTGCTCTTGCAAATCAAAGGCTGATCGTGTCATATCGATTCCCTTTTGTCGATACAGATCCTGTGCATAAGAAGCGAGTTCAGAATTTTCGCTGATGGCTGGGTTGTCAGCCAGCAGAGTTCCTGCCAGGAAAAGTAAAAAGAACAATCGAGCTAATATTGATATCAGTTTTTGTGGTTTCATCTGCTTAACTCAATTTCGATCAATTTTAAGTCAGGGGAGAGTGATATCAATATTTATTTCAAAAAGCTAAATGAACTCACTAGGTATCGTAACCTGTGATATGATCATAATCAGGATGAGTAAATTCCTGTTCAAAAGCGTTGATAGCCTCTTTCGTATTGGCAACCAAATCATCTCGTGCACATTTAACAGCCAGTTTTATGGCATTATCTATAGCTCGAGGTGTGGATCTACCATGACATTTCAATACTAATTTTTCAAGGCCTAAAATAGGAGCGCCACCATATTCCTGATAGTCACTAATTTTTTTAACTTTACGAATTCCACCGGAAAGCAGCATCATGCCAAGTTTCCAGATTAATTTTTTTTGAAATGCAAGCCGACCCAGCCCCATGGCAGCTTCAGCCATACCTTCCATGGTTTTGACAGCAATGTTACCCTTGAACCCTTCTGTAACGACCACATCAACAACACCCTTCATGAGGTCGCTGCCCTCAATGTTACCATAAAAATTGATCTGAGGCAGGGATTCGAGGATTCTATTTACCTCAACATACTTCGGACCGCCCTTATTATTCTCAGAACCCATATTCAAAAGTCCAACCAGGGGTCTCTCGATTCCAGTTACTTTTTGTGCATAAGCATTGCCCATGAGGGCAAAATGGATCATATGGTCCCGATCAACAGTGATATTGGCTCCCACATCAAGGATGAGACAAAAAATATCTTTGCGGTTGAGCTGATTGCTGGTGGGATACACCGCAGCCAGGGCAGTTCTGTGCACCGTTTTGATGCGCGGAATTTTCTGAGCACTCGCCAAAATAAGTGCACCTGTATTCCCAGCCGAGATAAGAGCATCTGCCTGACCGGTAGAAACGATCTCAGCGGCTTTGATCATGGAAGAATCAGGATATTTATCGAAAATTTCTTTCGGTTTAGCATCCATGGGAATGGATTGTGGAGCGTGAATGATCTCGATGTGTTGTCTGACTTTTGGAAAGCGAGCCAATTCAGCTTCAAGAATTTCCTGATCACCGGCCAGCAGAATTTCAAGATCACCTGCTTCGCAGGCTCTACAAACACCTTCTACAACAGCTTTAGGGCCATTGTCACCACCCATTCCATCAACTGCGATACGATAAGTTCTCAAAGACGTATTATTCCCAACTTTTTATTAATTCCATAATGAGTCGGACACCGGCACCTGTTGGTCCGTCTGGAAGATAGGGGCGTCCCTTCTTTAACCAACCAGAACCTGCAATATCAACATGACACCATGATGTGCCTTCTTTGACGAATTCTCTGAGGAAAGCGCCAGCTGCGATGGTACCCGCTGTGCGACCAGCACCGGTGTTTTTTACATCGGCAATGGTGGATTTGATATCTTCAGCATACTCATCATCCATGGGCATTTGCCAGACTCTGTCTTGCGTTTTTTTACCTGATGCTATCAGTTCGTCTGCAAAATCCTGATCATTGGTCATGATACCGCTATAACGATGGCCCAGAGCAACTACCACCGCACCAGTAAGTGTAGCAAAGTCCACCACACCATCCAGTTCATACTTATCTGTTATGTATGCTAATCCATCAGCCAGGATAAGGCGACCTTCTGCATCCGTATTTAAAATTTCAATAGTCTTTCCATTGTATGCTGTGAGGATATCACCTGGCTTGTAAGCCTCACCACCATTCATGTTTTCAGTTGCTGGAACCACAGCGATGATGTTTAATTTTGGTTTGGTTTCAGCAACGACTGACATGATTCCAAGTACAGCTGCTCCACCGAGCATATCAAATTTCATCTCATCCATACCAGCTGATGGCTTGATGGAGATACCACCAGAATCAAAAGTGAGTCCTTTGCCAACCAGTCCAAGGGTTTTGGAGTCTTTTCCACCACCCATATACTTCATAACAATAAATTTTGGAGGAACGTCTGAACCCTGGGCAACACCAGCGATTCCACCAAAGCCCATTTTTTCAAAGTCTTCTCGATCATAAATAGTGGTTTTCATGCCACCTTTTTTAGCTACGGCTTCAGCAGTATCAGCCAGATAGGTTGGCGTAGCAATATTTGAAGGGTGATTCCCCAGGTCGCGTGCAACTACAACACCGGCAGCCACATGCATTCCGTATGTCAGAGCATCGCTAATATCAGAATCGCTGGCTACAACGACAATTTCTATACCTTGATATTCATCTTCTGATTTTTTATAATTCAAAAAGCGATAACTTCCCATAACGAGACCTTCAGCAAGTGCCTGGGCGTCATCCGAACTCAAATCATTCTCGCCCATAAACTCGATGGCAAAGGTGCTGACTTTAAGATTAATGGCTAGTTTTGCAGCAGTTGCTGATGCCTGGCGTAACAAGTCTGAATTGTATTTACCTGATTCACCTAAACCGATAGCTATGAAGCGTTTGCTGGTTTCACAATCCGCAGTATAGAGGACTATAGATTGGTTGAGCTTAGCTTTGAATTCGCCATTTTTCAGGGCCAGATTTATCTGCTTCGAAAGATTTGGGTGCGCGGCTTTGAACTCGTCCGTAAGACCTGTATCAGAAAAGATTCCAAAAACATAGGCCTCCTGGCCTTTTGGTAATTCACTATTGGTAACAGAGCTCAGGTTGAAAAGTGACATCGGTGTTCGTTCCTCTCGTTAAATCATTTATTTCAATTATAATTCGTTTTACGATCTGATTTATTCAGGCCTACAATTTAGAGTTCAAGCAGGCAGAAAAAACCGGAAAAAGTGATTACTTGCTTGCTATTAGCAATGAAAACTACAGAAAAGTATACTACTTTAAATTCGATTTCGACGTGGTCGCCTTCTCTCTCGAGAGTGAAGGCTTAAAGCCTTTTTTTAACGAATCCCCGTCCAGAAGGTGTTTTTAGATAACGCTCAAAATCAAGTGCCCGTTCTCTGTCAGTAAATGAGATCAGAGTCTTTAATTTCCAGGGTTTGTACTTCCTGGTGTAGGTGTCTTGTCCCATGTTGTGAGCTTTCAATCGGTTTTCTATGTTGGAAGAAAAACCTGTGTAAAATCTAGCTGGATGATCGATTGATTGTAGAATATAAACATAGAACATTGTTACTCCCGAGCGTGCTGCGACGTAGCTCAATTTCCTTAACTGGGGAAAGGGGATACCCGTCTACGCTTCTTGTTGAAGCTTCGATGCGGTCGCCTTATCTCTGGTGAGCGAAGGCGAGTGGAGCCGAGGAGGATCGAACTCCTGACCTCTGCATTGCGAACGCAGCGCTCTCCCATCTGAGCTACGGCCCCATATCCTTAATTATGAATTATAAATTATGAACTATGAAATGGGAACCATAATCTTTCGTACCGCACTATGAAATTTATTGAAGCTTCTGCGTAGATTGACGGCTCCAATTCCTTAATTCTGAATTCTAAATTTCGAATCAGGAATTAATCTTACGTTATCAATTTTGCGAGTGTTAATTGGTATCTTGACCCTTCGAGTCTCCTCGTTACACTCGGCCTCAGGGAGACAAGCAGTGAATTCTCTACCAACTGCTTGTTCCGTCAAAGCTAAAAGCACAGCACAATTGCCTCACTCTAAAAACTTGTTAAACTAGAAAGCTCACAAATAAATCAGGGAGAATGCGCATGCTGAAAAATTTTCGATTGAATGAATTGGGAAGTGATGTTCGAACCGAAGTGATTGCCGGTATAACCAGTTTTCTAGCCACGATGTACATTATTGTAGTTAATCCAGCCATTTTGAGTGCGACTGGAATGTCATTTACGGCTGTTCTGACTGCTACGGTCCTGGTTAGTGCCTTCAGTTCGATCGCCATGGGAATTTATGCCAACAATCCCATCCTGCTTGCACCAGGTATGGGAATTAACGCATTCTTTACTTATGGTATCGTTTTAGGAATGGGAATTCCATGGGAAACAGCATTAGGCGCTGTCTTTCTGTCAGGAATCGTATTCCTGCTGCTATCCATATTTAATATTCGAACCATGATTGTACATGCTATCCCAACCCAACTTCGATATGCTATTGCTGCGGGCATTGGTCTCTTTATTACATTTATCGGTTTCAAAAACGCAAATTTTATTGTCGCCAACCCTGCTACCCTCGTAGGGCTGGGTGAACTCACCCCGGCGGTAATAACCTTTTTAATTGGCTTACTGATCAGCTCTGTCCTGGTTGTGGCCCGCTATAAGGGTGCCCTTATTGTTGGCATTATTGCAACCACCGTTTTGGCTATTCCAATTGGTCGTTGGTGGGGAGACGCCAGCTTAATCAATTTTGGAACTCCCACACTGGTAAGTTTTAGTGGGGTTGTGGCTGCGCCTGATTTTTCTCTGCTATTTGCCCTTGATCTTGTGGGTGCCATGAAGTTTGCCATGATTCCTGTGATTTTTGCCTTCCTCTTCACGGATATGTTTGATAGTATTTCAACCTTTGTTGGCGTCGCTGAAGCCGGGGACCTGAAATCAGAAGACGGTGAACCACGCAATATTAAGGAATCGCTTATAGTGGATGGATTTTCTACTACCATTTCTGGGTTGGTAGGCACCAGCTCTGGCACCAGCTATATTGAGTCAGCCACGGGTATTGAAGAGGGCGGAAGAAGCGGTCTGACCGCTGTAGTTGCTGGACTTCTATTTTTACCCTTTATGTTTCTTTCACCTCTGCTTTCGGTTATTCCTAGTATTGCCACGGCACCAGCACTGATATTAGTCGGTGTCTTTATGATGAAACCGGTTCGCAAAATATCCTGGAATGAAATGGACAATGCGATTCCAGCTTTTATTGCTATGCTGCTCATCCCCCTGACATTTAGCATCACTCAGGGAATCATCTGGGGATTTCTGAGTTGGACATTCATTAAAGTTATACATGGTAAACCCCATGAAGTCTCACCCATGTTGTGGGGAATAGATGTTTTTGCAGTACTGGCATTGATTGCGTAATCCAAAAATTAAGCAATTTGAAAATCATTTTGTTTTAATATTACAAAAAAGGTCATAAATAAGACCAGCTAGTATACAAAATTTCACTTCACTCGCTGTTGATCTGGACGATTCCGAATCTGCCTGGGAATGTCTGTTTTGCCCAGTGTGATATATATCAAAATTCTGTTATCATTTCTTTATTCTGTACGAATTGAATGTCCTTTGTGTCGCATGTATCTTGCGCCGCTAAAACAAGGACATCGCATTATAATTTTTTAAGGAGAGAAGATGAAACAGAACCTGATAACCCGGGAATCCGGCTTTACCCTGATCGAGGTGTTGGTCGTTGTTATTATTGTTGCCATTCTGGCTGCGGTAGCTTTCCCGATCTACCAAAACTACGTGAAAGGTGCTTACGCATCTGATGCTCAATCTGCCATTGGTTCGATCTGGAATGCTGCCCAGATGTATTACCAGGACAGAGGCGAATGGCCAGATGATGTCGAGGGACAACTAGAGCCTAAATACATCCAGATGAAAAATGCTACCAAACGTCAGTGGGTATTTACTATTATTGGTGGTGGTGATGGTATCTCTGAAATCACGGCTCTAAGTACGGAAGAAATGAAACAGGGTGCTGGCCACGAAGTTCGCTATACAACTGATGACGGTAAATTCACCGGTTACGGCTTCGACGAAGAAGAATAAGCCCTATGGCTTCTAAGATAGACCAATTACTTGGTTATGCGCTTGAGAGTGGATCTTCGGATCTACATCTAAGTGTAGGCGCCATCCCCATGGTTCGGATAAATGGAACCATGCGGAAACTAAATCTGCCCCTACTCAGCAAAGAGGAAATGGAACAGATTGCTTCAGAAGTCATGAATGAAGATCAGCTAAAAAGGTTTCACTCAAAGAAAGAAATTGATTTTTCCAGAGAGCTTGAGGGGAGAGGCCGATTTAGAGTAAATTTCTTCAAACAGATTCGTGGTACTGCCGGTGTGTTCAGAACAATTCCAACAGTTATCAAAGGCTTTGATGAGTTAGATGTACCGCCCGTGTTGGCCAAGTTGGCTATGCGAGACAGAGGGTTGATTCTCTTAACGGGTCCTACGGGATCTGGAAAGTCAACCACCTTGGCTGCCATGGTGGATCATATCAATGAGCACCGCGAAGCACATATTATTACTATTGAAGATCCCGTCGAGTATTATCACGAGAGTAAAAATTGTCTGGTGAACCAGCGTGAGTTGGGTATTTCCACAGATAGTTTTGCCAATGCCCTTCGATCTGCACTGCGTGAAGATCCCGATGTGATTCTAGTTGGTGAAATGCGTGACCTGGAGACCATTCAATTGGCTCTGACTGCAGCTGAAACGGGTCACCTCGTTATGTCAACCCTGCATACTTCAAGCGCTTCAAAGACCATCGATCGTATTATCGATATCTTTCCAGTAGCCCAAAAGGGACAGGTACGTTCCATGCTTTCCGAAAGTCTTGTGGCCGTTATTGCACAAAAACTCCTAAAAACCAAGGACGACAAGGGTCGTGTTCCAGGTTGTGAAATCATGATCGCCAATTCAGCCGTTCGAAATCTGATTCGTGAGGATAAGATTTATCAGATTCCTTCTGTGATTCAGGCTGGTGGTGTTGATGGTATGCAAACACTTGATCAGGACTTACAACGATTAGTAAGTCAGGGTAAGATCTCTCGGGCTGCAGCAGCTCAAATTGCAGACAATCCCAAATTATTTGAACAAGGGATTTTATAGATGAAACAGAAGCGACATGCCTGGGTCACGAGAAACTCTCCTGGCTTTACCCTCATCGAAGTGATGGTGGGTATTCTGATTATGGCTGCCACTTCTGCTACTATGTTTTATGGTGTTAATTATGCACGCGCCCAAGCCAGAAAAATCATCATGCAGCAACGTGCTCTGGAAGAACTCCGGAGTGAAATGGATTACTGGATGGTGAGATTGCTGGATGGAAATGTCGATGATAATGATCTGCTGGGTGATCTCAGAGGAGCTGAAGTAATCCTTTATAACCCAGACTCCGATAATGATGAAGATGATGAGGCCTTTAAGGCCAAGATATATCGTGAACCTACACGTAAGGTGTATACACAACATGATCTGGACGATAGCCCCTTTTATCCGTTAGTGATGTATATCCAGTGGCAAGATCACCTGGGGGATATTGATGGGGAACCCATGGAGTTGCGGATGGAATATTCCGTATTTACACAACGATGAGTAAGATGCTAGGAAAATTCAAACATTCCGCTGGCTTAACACTTATTGAGCTGGTTACCTCCATGGTTATTGCATCTATTGCAGCATTAGGACTCGGGACGGGAATTACAACGATTGTTGGCTTTTACCAGGACGATTGGGTAACAAAAGAAGCCCGGTTTTGGGGGTATGAAGCCATGGATTATATAGTTAATAATATCGAAACAGCAAAGAGGGTAAATGTACGGGCATATCTGGCCAACTATGATGGATTATTAATCACTCCCTCTGATGGGAGTCGCCAATTAAATGTTCAAGGCACTCAACATGATGGCTTAATGGTGAACGGCTTACCCATATTGGAGTATGCCGATTTTCCCGCTGAAGGGACCTATAAGGAAGATGGGCAACGCATTGTCGCCATGGAAAAATTCAGTGTCCAAGAACTCAATGAGGTTTTAAAGTATCGAGAACAATTTAGGGGAGTACCTGCTCTGGGAGCAGTAAAAGCAAGTCTATGGGAGGTTGAGTTAGTCTTATCTGTCACAACCAAATACCAGGGCGAAGCATTCTCAGAGTATATCAAGTTTAAACGTATAGCCTGGGCAAAGGATAAATATTTCCGATGAAAACTTTTATAAGAAATCAGCACGGTTTTGTTGTTTTTGTTTCACTGATTATGGTCATGATCAGTTTGGGCTACACAGTGGGTTATTTGCACTTTGTCATGGGTGAACGTATTCTTTTTTCTCAGCGGCTTGCAGAAACCAGAGCGCGATACAATGCGCTTAGCGGGATTTCAGAACAGGTGAACGCTCTCATCAGGGGTCCAAATTTTAATACTGCCAATGATACCACACTCGATGATGCTGAGATAGACCAAATGCTAGGTGGTTACCGAGATGTCCAGGGTATGATGAAAGAAAACCTGGTGACTCATCGTAGCCAGAGGCATGGACGGGCCACAGGTTGGAGTACATACAACAGCTTTGTGAATGAATCCATTGAAGTCGAGTATACCATGGAAGTCAACTACCGAGCACGTGGATTTGAAGAATTTATGTACCTCACCAATGAGGAAATGCCGGGTGGGGGTCCCTGGTTGGGAACTACGGGAGTAACCTTTGGAAATGGTGAAATACTGGAAGGTCTGGTCTATTCCAACGATGATTTGACCATGAGCAATTTCGGATGCCCCCAATTTGTAAACTATGAGACTGATGACGATTTTGAACAGAGTCAGGTCTATACTGCTGGAATATTTAATTATTCGACTGCTTGCCAGGAAAACAACGCAAATCTCTTTGCGGGCGTTCATGCTGATTCTATGCCCAGAATTGCCTGGCCTCCATATGAGGGTCAGGATCTTATCCGATCAAAAGCGGATTACATTTACCATGGCAACGCCTTGATTAATACTATGGATATTGATCACAAAGACTGGCATATCATGACCCATTTAGAATTTTCACCAGGCCAAATTTTTGTTAAACAATGGAAATATTTGATTCCCCCTATACACGTCCCTCAAAATGCCGCTGAACAAGATCTCTTTCTGGACTCACTTATGATGTATTATCCAAAATTTTACAGGGACAATTTTGCTGGAGGTAGTCCAGGTGTATTCTTAGGTGATATTGAATTGCAACACTTTGATTTCTTTCCGCCGGCTAATCCAGCTGACCTGATCATTGACGATGTGATAATGGCTCCTGAGGCTGTGATCTGGATAGACGGGGGTCAAGTCCAGGTTGAAGGTGAGATTCAAGGAAGATACACTGTTGCTACCTCATCTCCTGAGCCGTATAAGATGTACCATGACAGCACTTTGGTTAGAGAATTGAACTGTAATATCTGGATCATGGATGACATTTGGTATACGGATTCTAATCCCACAACAAAATATGTTACTCCGGGTTCCCCCAATCGACTGGGTCTGTTATCAGGTGGAAATATCATTGTAGCTAATACCACTGCAAATGGGAAAAGAAATGGTGGAGTGGCTAACGGAAATGTAAGAATTAATGCTGCCATGATTGCCATGAATGAATCATTCATTATCCAGTACTGGCAAAACAGTACTACACTATACAATTTTGTAAATGGTGGTGCAATCAAAGGTGATGGGCGCAGTGTAAGTATGTTCAGGCCTCCTACTGGTGCTACTGACATCAGAGGAACTGTTATGATATACGGGAGTGTGGTTCAGGAGAAAAGAGGCTATCTCAAGCGAAATAATCCAGGACCTTATGCTATCTCTCCCGGTATTGGCTATGAGAAAGATTATCACTACGACAGAAATTTACGAACGTTTCCACCACCAGAGTGGCCGGAAACCAAGAATTCAGATGGAAGCTCAAGTCTGGAACTATCAGGTATAGGAGAATATTTAGGCGAATGAGTATTGGAATTGACATTGGTCGCTATCAGATCAAAATCGTACAGCTTCAAAAAACTCCGAAGGGGTATAACCTTCAAAATTTTGGGACAGAGCCTGTATTCGATGTGAAACGTGATTATGACCCAGAACGTTTGGATGAAGATGTAATCATTGCTGCTGCAGAACGCTTATTGACTCGTATGAAAATCAACCCGCGCCGGGCAAAGCTTGTTACAACAGGATTAAGCAACCAACAATCGAGCATTCGGCAGATGAAGATGATGAATACAGATGATGAGGATGAGTTGGCCTCCTCGCTTCAATTTGAGGCACGTAAGCATATACCTATGGATGGGACTGATGCTCTCATGGATTTTCAAATTCTTGGTGAAGATCCCAAAGAGATGGATAAGCTGAATGTTCTGCTCGTTGCATCCACACAGAAAAATCTGGAAAAACATCTTAGAATGATCAAGAATTTTGGTTTCAGGCCAGGTATCGTTGATTCTGAAGCTGTATCCATGGCAAACTCTTATGTGATTGAGCATGGTTTACCTGAAGATGGGGCCAATGTATTCTTGAATATTGGGGCGGTTTCTTCCACTCTGGTTGTTTGGGGACGTCAGGCACCGTTCTTCACACGAGATATTCAGATTGGTGGTCACCATTTCACCAAGGAACTGGTTGAAAAAATGGATATTTCCTACCAGGAGGCTGAAAAGGTAAAATGTGATCCAGAATTTAATGAACTCACTTTAAAAATCTCAGGCGCTGAGCAAAAGGATTTTACGGTGAGCGTGGCTGAACACACTATTTATGACAATCTTGTAGATGAAATTCGCAGATCCTTGCGATTTTATATTAAGGAAAGTAACGAGAGCTATTTTCACAAAATTTTGTTGGTAGGTGCATCCACCAGTATTAAGGATCTGGATGCATTTATTGCAAATCGCCTGAATGTAGCGGCGGAAGTATACAATCCCACGGCTCAACTGCATCATGATATGCATAGCGATATAACCGATCCCGGCGCTTACGCTGTGGCCATTGGATATGCCATGCGGGGACTGCTGGAATAACAGCTGAAGACTACTCTGAAATTACTATTACACATCAACCATCAGTGAATTACTAAAAAGCATTTTGAAGCTCATTTCGAGGAATCATGATTAACGTTATTAAAATCAATTTAAACCAAGCATCCAGCAAGGCGGCGCGTTTGGAAAAACGCCGTGAGCAGACGCGATGGGGTGCCTTCGCCTTTGTTGTCCTGATTCTGATAAGCGGATTTGCATATCTGGTGTTTGAAAACTCCCAGTTTGCTCAAATTATCGATGAAAAAGAATCTCAGATCGCATCCATTCAGGCTCAAATCGACACATTAAAGCAAGAGGGACGCAACCTGGCCAAAGATGATATCCTGGCTATGTCAGAATTATCCGGGAGACGCACGATATGGGCCGAGAAACTCAATGCCCTCGGACGTTTGCTACCCCATGATATGGCCATTACGCACCTCACATTCAAGGATCGATACCTTACCATTGCAGGTGTCTCACGTATCTATCCAGATGAACGTGAATTTGACATCCTGGAAGAGTTTATCGCCAGATTAGAAAATGATTTGATTTTTTCTGCAGATTTCTCAGATATCAAATTTGCCAGCTACTCGCGTATGACCATTTTAAATCAGGATGTGGTCAACTTCGAAGTTCGGGCTACCCTGGATATTCCTGACCCCAGAGATCGCAAAAAAGATATGGGGAGGAGAAGCTGATGAAACGTGTACAGATTCTAGCACTAACAGTCATTGTCATGGCTCTCGCCTTTTATTATACGGTAAACTGGGTTTATGGTGACAAACCAGCCGATATTCGTTATCTGGACAAACAGATCGCCAAGCTTAATGAGAGTTTGATTACTGCTCAAATATTATCGAATGAATTGGATCGGGTGTACAACCTATTCGAGGAAAATCTCGCTGAAAGCAAATCAGATGAGGTTGCGAAAGATGCTTCCATGGACTTCCTGAACACTTTGACAAAGACTTTGGATAGCCTGGGTATTACCACGATTTATATGCGCCCCAAACCCCGTATAACAGGTCGAATAAGTGTTGAAACACCATACGATTTGGAAATTCGCTGTAACTATAAACAGTTTGGTGTTTTGATGGCAAAACTTGAGAGTGCCATGCGTTTGATCCAGGTGAATGAATTCCATGTAAAAAATGGGATTGAACGTCTCAAAAATACCAAGGACGAAAGCATTTTGGCAGAACAGAATATTGAATTGAAAATTTCAACACTCACGCTATTGAAAGGTAAGAATAATGGATAGACGTACGCGCTTCTTCTGGTCTCTTACCATTCTGGCAGGGATCGTTGTCTTTGGCTTGGAAGCATTTGCACTGAACGGTATACGTACTGATCGTGAAAAAATCCTGGAAGATGCTGCCAATATCAGTATTGGAACGGATGAAGAGTTAGAACGAGTCATTGGTGAATTGGAATCTGAATTGGGGAAGAGAGCCGATTTTAGATTCACACTTAAGAATAACCCCATGAAATTGAATAAGGTTGTATTCCTTACTGATGAAATGGGTCGTTTGATTCAAAGTATGCAGGCCAATACCATTCGTGTGAGTGGCTTGTATATGAACTTTGATCCTCCCCGTGCCACCGTGGAATTCCAACAAAAGGAAAGCCAGGTGAAGGTGGGGGATGTTCTAGGGAAATTTAAAATTTTACGAATTACTGAAAATGGCGTTGTCGCCTACAAAGAGGGTAAAGCGAAATTTTATCCCTTGCAGGGAAGAACGGTTTCTGCTGATGCAGCCCGAAGTTCAACGCGTGGACCACAATTTGATGATGAAGAGGAAACCTATTAATGAAAACGAGTAGAACTATTCTGACCGGTGTGCTCATGCTGGTGATGGCAAACTTTGGTCTTGCCCAGGATATCCCCCAGAAATTGATTACAATCCACGCCGAAGATGCTCATCTCCCAACTGTGCTTTCAATCCTTGCTGACGAGAGTGGCTATAACATTGTTACCAGTCCGGAAGTCAACAGTCAGGACAGAATTTCAGTACACATGGATGATGTTCCAATTGAACAAGCTGTAAACCTCGTGGTTCGGGCGGCTGGTCTGAGCTATGAATTGGTTGGGAAATCCTTCCTCGTTGCCACGGCTGATCGTCTCTCAGAAGAAATTGGTGCCAAGGCCTATGTTATTCCCCTGCAGTATGCAGATGCCATGGAAGTGAAGCTGATCCTACAGGATATTACTGAAAAGGTTGAGGTTGATCAGGGTGGTAATAAGCTGCTAATTCATACCAGCCCAAAAAACATCGCAGAGATCTTGGAAATAATTGCCAGCATCGATGTCCCGGTACTACAGATCATGCTGGAAGCTCGCATTATAGAAGTGACGCTTTCTGGAGATAATCGTGTGGGTATTGATTGGTCACGTCTGGCTCAGATTACGACCATTGTTGCTGAGAACGCAGCACCAACACTGGCTCAAATCGGTGGAAGTCTGGTGCCAGGCATGTCCCAGCAAACACAGTCCGATGGATCTGTGATTGAACAATACAGTGCTCTACCCAATGGGCGTACACCAGATAATATGTATTTCCAGCGGATTGACCCTTCCAATACAGTTGGGTTTAGCCGTCAACTTTCAGCTTTTGACATTACCCTTGATATGTTGCTCAAGAACAATGAAGCTGAGATTCTGGCCAATTCCTCGGTTGTGACGCTGAATGGTCGTGAAGCCTTCATCGAAATGGTTGATGTGATTCCATACATCCTTTCCAGTGGTGGTGTCGGTGGCCAGGTGCAGGTCCAAAGGGAAATCGTGGGTATCAAACTGCATGTAAAACCAAATGTCAATAGTGATGGTTTTATCACCGCTACCGTGACGCCTGAAATTTCAAACTTTTATGATTTTGTGGGTCCCGAGAGAAATATTCCCTGGGTTCAAAGAAGAATTTCAACGACAACCGTGCGTGTACCAGATGGTGAACCCATCATTATCGCTGGATTGCTTGCTGTTGACCGCAAAAAAATCAAACATTCAGTCCCATTTCTTGGAAAGCTCCCTTATATCGGTCGATTTTTCCAACATGAATTTGAGCAGGAAACCAAAAAAGATCTTATCATCGAAATCACCCCTCACATCGTTAAGGATACTTATACTGGCATTACCAAAACAGATCGGATGCTGGAATTAGAAGACACATTTATCAATGTGGAAGAGGCTGAAGAAGATGAAGCCGAATCTATTGAGGAGATTCCCGTTGAGAAGGAATAACTCAAAACTTTTTGAAGGAGGTTTGAAAATGAAAAATAATTATTTCAGGTTTCTCATTCTTAGCATTGTGTCTCTGACCATGTTCCTTGGTTGCGATACGCGGAATCCTACTGAAAAAGAGGAAGAAGTGGTTGTATACAATCTCAACCTTACAGCTGATCGCTATGTCATCTATGCTGACAATGGTAAAACAGTTGCAAAAGTAACGGCTATTCTTACCAACGCAGTGAATGAACCTCAAGAAAATGCTACCATCGTATTTTCAGCACTTAGTGGCGCCATTGCCTCAAATATCTCGACTAACTCATCGGGTCAGGCAGTGGCTACCTTTGATGATAAGGGGCAACCCTCAACTCAGGTCAATATTGTTGCTCGCTATACAGACGGCAATAACAATACAGTGAGGGATACGGTAATCATTCAAGTGCTTCCCATGGAAGATCTAGTATCATCATTTTTTGCAACAACAATTCCACAGTCTGGAGAAATCTTAGTTATTCGAGAGGATTCAACATATACTGCAACAATCAACGCCAATGTTCGGGATAGTCTCGGTGTAGCTGTTAAAAATGTATTGGTTAATTATCGTGTTCTTGAAGGATCTACAGTAGGCTATCTGGATGCTGCCTCTGATTCCACAAATGCCATTGGAACAAGCCATGTCGATTTTACGAATAATGACGGGTTGATTGGATCTGTTTTAATCGAAGCCTCAGTCAATTCGAGTACAATCGAGACCATAATTGATGAGAACACAGGTGTTTATGAGTTTGGATCTCTCTTAAAAGAGGCCGGTAATTCAGGCGTAGCATATTCCGATACGGTCTCAATCAATTTTGCTGCAGCGCGGGAATACTTCCTTACAATTAATACATTGGATACCACAATTTATGGAGATAATGGTGTTACTGTTTCCAAAATATATGCAGTTGTGAAAGATGCAGATGACTTTGGTGTAGATACTGTTAGAGTGAATTTTTCATCTTCCATTGGAACAATAAATTCTCCCAAATTTACAAACGAAGCGGGAATAGCCGAGACTGAATTCTCTGATCTTGGTTCAACCATAATGAATGATGAAATTGCAATTATTATTGGTTCAATAGAACATCCTTTTTATGGATTGGTACAAGACACAGTTCAAGTAAGAATTCGAGCGTTTGAATTTGAATCGCCTAAAGTGCCTGCATTTATCAATATGACGACAAATTTCGATGAATTGCCACCAATTGGTTTACCTGACTCTATTAGTTCAAGATTGAGTCTTTTTGTCTCAGATTCAAATGGATTTCCCGTTGATGAAGGGACTGAAGTGACATTCGATACGGATATTGGATTTATCACTCCATTTACATTGACGGATGTTGATGGGAATGCTTCAGCTGTGTTCACGATGGGTGATTCATCTGGTATTGCAAAAGTATATGCATATTCGGGCATCGCATCAGATTCCGTGCTGATCCATGTTCGACCCACGGAAGCCTCATATATTGTTATAGCACCGGTACAGCCCAACTTTATTGTTGTTCAAGGTGGCTGGGGTGCTGAATCAACTACATTATTTGCTGAAGTCAGAGATGCTCGTGGTGAACTTGTGGATGAATCATATGAAGTGACCTTTCAAATTGGTCCCGCACCCAGTGGAGCAAACCTAAATGGGACAGGATTATTTGCCACAGCAGAGACAAACTATGGTGTAGCCAGCGCAACCCTAAATGCTGGGACAGAAGCTGGCCCCGTTCAATTAACAGTATCCACAACAACATTGGATGAGGATATTATCCGATCGACTGGAACCCCGGTAACCATCCGAGCTGACCTGCCTGCACATATAAATGCAGACATTGATATTAATGCGATTGAGCCAGTTGGAGGTGGCTTTTATGAATTAGAAGTGGCTGCCTTGGTTTGGGATCAATATACAAATCCGGTCGAGGATTCTACTCAAGTATACTGGTCGCTCATTCCTGATAGCTTAGGTGATATTATTGGTGAGTCATTTACAAATAATGAGAATTTGAATGGTGATGCCTACCATGGTCTTGCCTGGACGAAACTCTATTATAATTCAGGCATGATATTTAGTGACCTTCAAATTGTTGCCCGAACCTGGGGAGCAAATGGAGATACTGTCCGTGCTATTGTAAACGAAGATGCTGATAGTACACAATTCCTCCCATTCTTCCCAGGAAATTTATTGGTTTTTGCGGAATTGCAATTCCATGATTTCCAACCAGCCGATAATCCTAACCCAGCTCAAGTGCCAGTTCAATTGACAGCGGTTTTAACCGATTATTACAATAATCCTGTCAATAATGGTCGGATCCTGTTTGGCGCATTTGGTGCGGCAGCCTGGGATCCATTGGATCCAGAAACTGGTATGCCCATTGTAAGGACAAATGATCAAGGAATTGCGCAGATTACAGTGTTTTTTGATGCAGGGCTGTGTACGCCCAATTTTAATGCTGATAACACAGTTAATTCCTATAACCCGTTTACAGCACAGGTTTGGGGCACACTCTTAGATCCACAAAGTATTGGCAGCGAACAGGTCAGTATTCAACTGGTTCGGACAATTCAGAATTAATAAAAGGGAATTCCATAGCAATGTTTAATCCCCAATTTCAAAAACTCGGTGACATCCTCATTCATGAGAATGTTATCTCCCAGGAGCAGTTGGATCAGGCACTGGAACGTCAGTCAACTACCAAGGAAAAGCTAGGTAAGTTACTCATTCGCATGGGTATGATTACTGAG
>JABIFG010000181.1 GCA_018650795.1 Fidelibacterota bacterium | reverse complement strand
TATTGCCTCTGTTATTGTGGCAGTTTCATTGACCATGACAAATATTCGCCGTCTTAGATTGATAAATCTGATTGGTGCCATAACTTTTACCATTTACGGTGCAGTTCTACAACTTTACCCAATTATAGTAGTGAATGGCTTTATTGTGGGTGTGAATATCTACTATCTCATTCGTATTGCCCTCACCAGAGAGCATTTCCATCTGATTCCAATTTCATGGGATACGAGTATATTTTTACCCCGTTTTATCGAATTTTACCTGCATGATATACGTAAGCATTTTCCTGATGTGGTTGTGGATGATCTGCGACAATATCGATCTGTTTTTATTACCAGAAACGTGGTCCCTGTAGGTCTATTTATCTACGAACGTCTGGAAGATGGTATCATTCAAATTCATCTCGATTATGAAATACCCATGTATCGTGACTATGAAAGTGCCCGCTATTTTTTCAGGGAGTTCCGTGAGATGGTCCAGGAAAAAGGATTTCACACTTATGTTGCTTATTGCAATGTGCCCATCCACCAACGTTATTTACGGCGCATGAAATTCACGGAAGATGCCAATGAACCGGGTCGGTTTATTCGTAAGATGTAATTAATAATAGGCTCAGGAGAAACACCCATGATCCGAAAAATCGTCAGCTTGCTCATCATACTAAATACATTCGTTTTTTCTCAAAACCTTCAGCTTCATTATGAAGCTTCAGGAGATAGAGAGTACCTTGTCTCAACCCTTGAGATGTTTAAACCAGACCAATTTGGTTCAACCTTCTGGTTTGTGGATATGGAATACAGCACAGCAGGTGTAAAAGATGGCAACCTGGCTTACTGGGAAATAGCCCGTTCATTTACCCTGCCTGTCAATAATATTTCTGCCACAATTCAGTACAATGATGGCGTGGCTACAGGTTTCCCCATAGGCCAAGTCTGGTTGTTGGGTGTCAATTACTATCTGGATTTGGGTTTTGTCGCACTTCCCATTGATATTCTGTATCGTACTGCTCAAGGTGCCGATTCACCAGATTTTCAGCTTACCACAACCTGGTTTGTGCCACTCATGGACGGGCATATTGAGTTTTCAGGATTTTTTGACCTCTGGTCTCAGGATGAATTTGGATCGGATGAAAAGCAAATTGTGATTTTAGGTGAACCTCAGATCTGGTACAATGCCAATGAACATCTTTCCGTAGGATCAGAAGTGGAAATCAGTAATAACTTTGTATTTGGAGCAGATGGTATCCAGGCACTTCCAACAGTCGGCTTACGCTGGACTTTTTAATCAAATTATAAGCTTATAGATAAAGAAGAGCCGATTTTTATCGGCTCTTCTTTATTAAATGGAGTTTTAGTCTAGGATACCTGACGTAGTCGTTCGTTGGTAAACAGAATGATGTGGTAGGGGTCTGATATACTGGCAGTGGAAGGAATGGAAAATACCTTGGCATCTTTTCCCACCTCAATACTTCCAATTTTGTCTGCTAGACCAAGGGCTTTGGCTCCATTTAAAGTGGCCATCTTGATGATTTCTTCAGGTTTAAATCCATATTCAGCAGAAGCCGATCTCATTTCGGCACGGATGTCCATGTGTTCGGCAAAAGTGCCCAGACAAATATTGAAGCCCTTATCCTGGATGAGTTGTCCAGGAGCAGTTCCCAGCTCCCACTGACGATCAAATCGGGGATGGAGGCACATATGGAACACCTCAGGTCGCTTCTTGAGCAAGTCGAGTTCATCCTCTTCCAGCATGATGACTTGACTCAGGATGGTTTCTCTGGCTGCAAAGGCATTATTCATAAAATATTTGAGAGGGGAGGTTCGAGGTGGTTGCCAGCGGTAGTCCATATCCTCTTTGCCAAGGAGATATTGATAAATGCGGCCCTGTCCTTTCATAAAAAAGATGTCTTCATCCTTCATGAATGACAGAGGCAGCGCTGTTCGCTCATCAGTCCTTGAGATAAGCCTGAATACTTCTGGACCAAGATTAAATAGAAATTCACCGGCATGATGGAAACGGGTTAACTCTGTATTGCTAAAGCGACCGCGATTCGTCCATATATCGAACGCATTACTATCTCGAAAACCATGCAACATTTCAAAGACCACAGAATAAAGCCCGGAGTGCTCAAGATGTTGACTTATTTCAGGATGTCTCGTACGGATACCGATGGCAGCGGTTCCATAGTCATAACCTCGCTTAATGGCGCTGAGCAGCTCACTCTCTACTTCAAGTTTGGAGCTAACCCTTGAAGCGTTTTTTCCAGAATGAAGCCAATTTAAAAAAGAACCCCGCGAGGTTGTCTGAGGATCAGCTACAGGATAGTCAGGGTGGAAAAGGGCATTTACCAACGCAGGGCAAACCACAGAGTGCCCAAGATCCTGAGCCAGCTTTCTATCTCCCGTGAATTCGCTCTGTTTTCCCACAGCCGTAATTTTGCCATCAGCGAGGGAAATGTATCCATCTCGTATTGGTTCAGAGATGATGGGGAGTACCCATTCAGAAAAAAATGTACGTTCTACCATGGCTACAATGTAATTAGGATTTAGGAATTACGAATTAGGAATTGAAAATGAGTCTCGACAGAAGGGCTTTTCGTTTATATTAGCGCACATGACAGATAAAATCTCAGAACATCGCAAAAATATAGACGAACTGGACACCAAAATTTTAGAATTGATCCAGGAAAGAGTCGATGAGGCTATTAGCATTCGTTACTTAAAAACCCAGCAGGGAATCCCATTGTTTACTCCTGAAAGGGAGAAAAGTTTAATCAGTCAGCTGATTAAAAAATCAGATGGTCGCCTTCCTCCTGAGGTAATAAAGGATATCTGGAAGACGATTATTGGAGGCGGAAAACGAACAGGGGACAGTCAATAGTATCAGCAATGCTTGCGATAGTTCGCTATTGTGGCATAGGAATTGAACCTTTTAGCAATTAATAATTTATATCTAACCCGTCATAAGGAGTTAAAAAAATGAGTAGAAAAAAAATATCACTTATCGGTGGTGGACAGATCGGCCAGATTCTGGCCCTTATCTCTGCCCAGAAACAATTGGGTGATGTTGTTATTTTAGATATCCCTGACTTTGAGGGATCCGTCAAGGGAAAAGCCCTGGACCTTATGGAAATGCGCCCCCTTGAGGGCTATGATGTCAATATTACTGGCACCAGCGATTATGCTGATATCGCTGACTCAGATGTTGTTATTATTACCGCAGGTGTTCCTCGTAAACCTGGTATGTCTCGCGATGATTTATTGGGTATTAATCTTAAGATTATTTCCAATGTTGCTGAGAATGTTAAGAAATATGCTCCCAACGCATTTGTGA
The DNA here is from genome assembly GCA_018650795.1 of Fidelibacterota bacterium. Taxonomy (GTDB): domain Bacteria; phylum Fidelibacterota; class UBA8477; order UBA8477; family JABMPR01; genus JABMPR01. The sequence goes on along the minus strand of JABIFG010000181.1, from coordinate 9,725 downwards.
TTGTTGTCTCCAACCCCCTGGATGCCATCGTCTATGCATTTTACAAAGTTTCCGGCTTTTCAAAGAATATGATTATCGGTATGGCCGGAGCTCTGGATTCTTCTCGTTTTAAGGCCTTTATAGCCATGGAAACGGGATATTCAACCCAGGATGTTTCTTGTCTTGTGCTTGGTGGACACGGAGATACCATGGTTCCTCTTACCCGCCTGGCAACCGTCGGTGGTGTACCTGTAACAGAATTACTGGATGCAGAAACATTGGCTTCAATTGAAAAAAGAACCAGAATGGCCGGTGGTGAGATTGTTAAGCTTCTAGGTAACGGATCTGCATTCTTCAGCCCAGCTCAGTCTGCTATTGACATGGCTGAATCCTATCTACTTGACAAAAAACGTGTTATCCCCAGTGCTGCATTGTGTGAAGGTGAATACGATATTGATGGCTTATTTATCGGTGTTCCATGCGTTATTGGCGCAGGTGGTATTGAAAAAGTTATCGAGGTCAAACTGAATGATGCTGAAAAAGCAGCTCTCAAGGTAACTGCTGAGCATGTTTCTGGTGTGGTCGCTGAAACCAAACTCTAGATATCTGACTATATGGGAAAAGGGAGTGCAACGGCGCTCCCTTTTCCATTTATATATGATGGCACTCCTGTTCCTGACCATCCTGAGCTTCTCAGGGTGTGATAGTGATTTGGTGCCGGATATCAACAAAGAATTGAGCCCACAAGCACAGGCCCTGGTTGACAGGGCTTTCGCTCCGTTTGCAGGTGATACACTTATGGATCACCATGTCCATATCCTGGGTCTGGGAAATACTTCCAGCGGTATCGAAGTGCATCCGGATACCCGGTCCTATCTGCACCCCTTCAAGCTTACTCGCTTTAATTATTTCATGGATGCCGGCAGTGTCACCAATGAAGCTCTGGCAGACGAGCAATACCTGGAATACCTCCTGGCCCAAATTGAAAAAACCCCTGGCGAATTTCGTGCTTTTAGCCTGGCCCTGGACCGTTTCTATAAAGAAAGTGGCGATTTGGATCAGGACAACTATGAAATATATATCCCTAATAAGTATGTTGTGGAGTTGGGTCAGCGTTACCCTGACAAAATAATTCCGGTAATGTCTGTTCACCCCTACCGGCCTGACGCAATTGTAGAACTTGAGAAGTGGGCAGCCCAGGGAGTCAGAGTTGTCAAATGGTTGCCAAATGCGCAGGGAATCGATCCATCTTCACCTCTGTGTGATCCATTCTATGCCGCGATGAACCGTCTGGACTTGGTCCTCCTAAGTCATGCTGGTACGGAACTAGCACTGGATTCTCAGGGGCGCCAGCATCTGGGTAATCCTCTCCTGCTGCGTCGTGCGCTTGACTCACAGGTGAAGGTCATTGTCTGCCACTGTGCAACTTCTGGGACATCACAGGATTTGGATGATCCTAATCTTCAAGAAGTTGAGAATTTCTCACTTTTTATGCGAATGTTTGATAATCCAGATTATGAAGGATTGCTTTTTGCTGATATTTCTGGCATGACCCTGGTCAATCAGGTAGGAAATTCTTTGAAGGGGATATTAGCACGCAGGGATCTACATTCCAGACTGCTCTATGGCAGTGACTATCCCTTGCCGGCAGTTGATATTTTGAATCAGAATTATGCCTTGAGTTTATTGGGGTATCTTGATGAAGAGATCATCGAAGCGCTGGATGAGCTCCAGTCAGTTAATCCCTTGCTGTATAGTTTTGTATTGATGCGATCAGTGAAACACCCCGAAAGTGGTGCTCAATTCTCCGAAGATCTTTTCAGGAATAAACTTCCCTAGTACTAGCCCAGCACCTTTACACGAATTTTTCGCTCACGCGGACCATCAAATTCACAAAAATAAATTCCCTGCCAGGTACCAAGCTGCAGGCGGCCTTCTTCTACAATTATTTGAGTAGAATTGCCCATGAGAGAAGCTTTCATGTGAGCAGCTGTGTTGCCCTCATAATGTTTATAATCGGGGTGATCCCAGGGAAAGTTTCGATCGAGAATGTTGAGCAGGTCCCGGGTCACATCAGGATCGGCATTTTCGTTGATTGTGATACCTGCAGTTGTGTGGGAAACAAAGACGGTGAGAATTCCGGATTTGACTCCACTTTCAGCCAGTGCCTCCATTACCAGTGAGGTAATATTCAGGAATTGGCTATGTTGAGTAGTCGATAGTGATTTGGTTATCATGGTAACCCCCCAGCCGTACTTAGCTATGTTCTTTAAATTTAAATATCATAATCCCACCAAAAAATGGGCCTTCCTCAGGGAAGTAATATTTGAGAAAATCCAGCTTGACAGTTTCACCTGCACTTTGAGAAGCATGCACAAGATATTTTCCGTCAATTATCATCCCTTCATGTCCCATGACGATTCCCATTTTAAAGTATTTGGGTTTTACAAAAGTGACACCAACGATAGTGGGCAATTTTGCCAGTAGATCAGGTGTGATCTGATGGTTGGGAATGTAGTAGGCAGTCATGCTGCGATTCCAGTCAAGTTCCAGAAATTCCTCTCCATCTTCCTTTTGGTTCAAGGTAATGTTTACTGAATCAAGTGCTGTTTTGGGGAGTAGTGTCTGGGTGATATCTACAGTATTGGGATTCATGGTAATTCGATCGACAGTATAGTGCCATCTTGACCGGTAAGTGGGCTGCTTGACTCCATTTGAATCAGCTTTATAATGGAGTTTGATCATATTTTCTCGAGCCTCTGCCCAGCTTGAACTTCTTGCAGCAGCTAGAGAAGTGAGGTTATGACCTGTGCAGTCAGAAACATCGTAACGAATAATCGGATCAAGATCTGGCTCGGCTTCTTCACCTAATTTGAAGATTTCATAGGGCGTACCGACACGCCACAATGCGATCTGTTTGATGCGGTTTTGGAAATCAGGAAAACGTTGTTGAAATTGAGGTAGTATCTCGTTCATCTGCTCCTGGGTCAATGTCCAGGGGGAGGGCAATGTGGCCAGCCACTGCTCATCTGTGAGTGTTTCCTGACAACTCATCATGCTAAATAACATGCTTATCATGAGTAGTGATTTAATGAGTCTCATCAATTTATCTCCTTATCCCGCAAATTTCATGAAGTCATGCAATTTTGCTGGTTCTTTTCAATTTTCCCCACGTCCCAAAGATACACCTGCCCTCACCATCCCTATGGTGACGCTGTTGGAGCTTCATCTCTGCTCCTTGGGAATTCTTGAAAATCCCTTAGCAAAAAATTACTATGGCACAGCGTGTGTTTTTGAGTATTAATCATAAGTATCAGTAAATACAATTCTTACAGCTCCTGTTTCACACCCTCATGAAATATGTGGGTTTTTGGTGCATCGATTCCGAAAAGTAGCAATTCTTCGTCATCATCTGGTAAATTTATCATTTTTTTGTAATGCATACCCAATTTTTTCAACAAATGAAGCGAACGTTGGTTGTCATTGGTAACAATGGCCTCAATATGGTCCAGTTTATGGATTTCAAAACCGTATTTCAGGGCTGCTTCAGCGGCCTCATAAGCATAACCCTGACCCTCAAACTGCTCAAGTAGGGAGTAGCCAATGTCTGGGTGTTCCATGCCTTCCCTGAGGGTGAGGCCACAATTACCCATCCGCACCTGATCATCCAGTCCCTCGATGATATAAAAGCCGAAACCCAGGGCCTCATAATTTGGTAATACCCGCTTTTCAAGGTAAGCTCTGGCTTTTTCAAGCGTGTCAACATCGCGGCTACCGATATACTTAATCCATTTTGGACCATTGAGTAGCTCAAGGATGAAATCATCATCATCGAGAGTCATTCTGCGGAGCAAGAGTCGCTCGGTCTTTAGAATAATCATAGGTTTAAGAGTGCTAATAGGGGTAAAACAGAGATAAATCCCATCGGGGGTTTACCAGTCAATCAGGATCTGATCATAATACTCGGCATGATCTTCGTCAGCTCTCTTGAGCCGTTGTAAATAGGAAACCTCACCAACTTCATAGAGGAAGTTGGCCAATTCCTTGTGCTTGGCATTTAGAAAATTCTGAGTGAATATTCGTGAATCCTGCTGTCTGAAGCTGGACTCAAGGTTTCTCATCAATGCCACGATAGTTTCACGTGCTTCATCTTTGTTTCCAGAATCCCACTGATCAATAGACTCGTAATAAGCAAATTTCATTTTTCTAAAATTCTGGCTTCGGCTCAATTTTTCAATGTCTTCCAATCGATCTTTCCAGCCCAGGGAGAATGAATCTTTTGATCCATCTCGGGCAACTTGTCTGGCTTCTGTGTAAAGCTGACTCCCACCAAACTCGTTCCAGGTATCAAGATCTCCACCAAGGATGGTCAGCACCCAGTAATCTAGAAATGAAGAAAGGGAATTAAAGGTTCTTGAGCGTACAAGTGCATCACCCTGATTAAATGTAAACTGCCAGCTTTTATCAAAATACTTTTGATCATCAGCATTTCCCCAAAAGGCTTTGGCGGTATAAATTTTCTGAGAACCCGATTCAATGTAGCTGTCCAGATAAATCGTTGCTTGAATAGTGAAGTCAGCTGGTAAATCTTCAAATGTCCATTGAGTGTTTTCAATGTAATAAGCAATATCAGAGTCTAGTTGAGCTACAGCCTGGCGGGGAACATCATCCAGATTTTGTGTGTCGAGTTTAATTTCAGCCAGAATACCTTGCGCAGGGAGGGATACCGTCCACAAGAGGAGCATGTATAAATATTTATTCATATGTTTGTAAATATATGAATCTGACATTTGTTTCCAAATCAATTGGAAAATTAAGATGTATTCCAATGCAGATTAAAGCAGCAACAAATTGACTCACTATGATATATTTACTAGATTGAAGCTCGTTCACTTTTATTAAGGCTCAATTTGAAATTTGAATTTCTAAAAAATTTAGCGGAGTCGCCTTGAATATTAAAGTACTGGTCAGATTACTACCTGCATGTCTCTTCATTTTCATGGTTTCAGGACTTTTCGCTGAAGAATCCGCTGAAATTGACAGTCTGAAAAAAATACTTCGCAATACTTCAGAAGGTGAGACTGTTGATCTAATGAATCAACTTTCAGAAGCACATGCTGGCAGAGAGTGGGGCAAGAGTCAGCGCTATGCCAATCTTGCTTTAGATTTAGCCACCTCGCTACAGGATCAATACGGTAAAGCTGTTGCTCACACGAACCTGACCCTCTATTATATTGAACAATCGAACTATCGTGAAGCCCTTGATCATGCAACCCTTTCACTAACTACATTTGAATCAGTCTCCGATGATTATCAGATTGCTGTAACGCTCAGGACGATCGGTAATATCTACAGTTTGCTGAATCAAAGTGATCAGAGTCTGGATTACTATTTAAGAGCCTTGATGATATTTGAGGATATTGAAAAAGAGGAAGAGGTCGCTGCTAGCGTAATGATGATTGGTGATGTCTTTTCGCAATGGAGCCAGACAGAAAAAGCGATCCTGTTTTTTGAACGATCCCTGAGTATTCATCAAAAATTAGGTGATCATGGCGGTGTACTTCAGAGTGAGAATAAACTCGCCCAATCCCTCATGGCCATGGGCCGGTTCGAAGAAGCTCAGAATCATCTTGAGCGAGCTCTGGTTATTGCTGACGAAAATGATGCCATTGTTCCTCTGGCAAACCTGTACACTAGTCTGGGTGAATTACACTATCACCAATTCCAACTCAATACGGCACAGAAATATTTTTTGGATGCCCTTGAAATGAAACGATCTATTGGAAATCAGGGCGACATTGCAATTGCCTTAAGTGATGTGGGCAGGGTCTATCACGAATCGGGTGATACGCCCAAAGGTGTCTTTTATTATGAACAGGGTCAGCAATTAGCTGAATCTGTAGATGAAAATGCAATATCTGCAGAAATATATCTGCAGATGGGTGAACTCTATATGCAGGAGGCTGATCAAAATAATGCGATTCAGTCTTTGTTGGCAGGACTCAATATTGCTGAACAAATTCAAGACTACCTGACCATCGAAAGGGCCAATCAATTACTCACTGCAGCTTACTCAAGATTTGGTCAAGCTGGTCAAGCTCTGGTTTATCAGAGAGCGCTTCAGCTAACTCGAGATGAGATAAACCGTCAACAGAGCAATCGTCGTGTTGCCGAACTCGAAATTCGCTACGAGCTTGATAAACGTGACCGGGAACTGGATGAACTCAAGAGTGAAGCCTTTATAAAAGATATTGAATACCAGAGAACTTTTACGGTGATGTGGGTAATATTCGGATTTTCAATTGCCCTGCTGGCTCTTTTTCTGGGATTTGTGTTCTACCGCAGCCGCCTGATCAGGAAAACTGAGCAGGAGAAAATGGAGCAAGCCTTACGAATCAAGGCCGACTTTACAGCCATGCTGGTCCATGATCTGAAAAGCCCACTTACATCTGTGTTTGGCTTTGCTGAATTATTGAAAATGGGTGAAAAACCCTACGACCGTATCAAAGAAATTGCAGTCACCATTCGTAAAACCAGTCAAAAAATGCTCCTGCTTGTGAATGAGATGCTCGATCTCTCCAAATTTGAAGCAGGTAAGATGATTCTCAATAAGACTGATACGCCACTTAAGCCCATCGTCAAGACCTCAATTGAGTTGCTGGGACCGGTTGCAGACTTGAATGGAACCAAAGTCAGTTTTGCAGGCCCAGATGGATTACCAGCTTGTCACTGTGACGCATTGAAAATTGAACAGGTCATCACTAATTTTATTGGAAATGCAATTGAGCATACACCCAAGGGCACAAAAATCAGTGTTAAGCTTGAGGAAATAAAGAAGGGTGGCGAAGCCTACCTCTATTTCTCAGTTATTGACAATGGCCCCGGTGTGGATAAGGATCAGCAGGACAAAATATTTGATAAATACGCCCAATTAAGTTCTCGAAAAACTGCCAAAGGTCTCGGATCCGGTCTTGGATTGGCCGTTTCGCAAATGACCATTGAGCAACACGGTGGAAAAGTGGGATACAAGGATGCTGAGCCGTTTGGTAGCGTATTTTATTTTATGATTCCCTGTAAGAATCAGGATATTCCAAAAGTTCAGCCATCGAATACTATTCAAGCTCAAACCTGATTGAATATTAACCAGATTTAATATGTCTCAACCTCCAACAGAGTTTGGACCCCTCACCTATAAACCTCGGGGGTACGGCTATAGTGAGAAGGGTTCTGCCCTTGAGATATTTGAGCCAATTTCAGAGACAGCAAAATTCTTGATCATGGGTTCCATCCATGGAGATGAATCACTTTCAACCGTCCTGCTTTCAGAATGTCTGCGCTCGATTCAGCCTGATGAACTACAATCAGCGGTCATTCTTGCTGCAAATCCAGATGGTGTCCTGGCGGGCACACGCTGCAATTCCAGGGGCGTGGATTTGAATCGAAATTATCCCACAGAAAATTGGTCTCCTGATCCGGTGTATTACCGCAATCGACCTGGTAATCCTCAAAATATTGCCCTAAGTCCAGGAGATGCGGGCGGGTCCGAAGCAGAGACAAAAGCGCTTATCGAGTTAATTCAATATTTGAAGCCACGTCTTGTGGTGTCCATTCATGGTTATCTGGGTTGTATCGATGATCCCGATGCTTCTCCTATCGCTCAGGATATAGCGTTCCGCAGTTCCATGGAAATAGTGCCTGATGTGGGTTATGCCACACCAGGATCTTTTGGCTCCTGGTGTAAGGAACAGGATACCCCCATCATTACCTATGAACTCCCTTCCATGGGAGTGACAGAGCTAAAACAAGTTCACATCCCCATCCTGAAAGACCTGATCACCGGTCATTACCACAAGTTGCTGATTTGATCTTCTGATGCGCTGGATGATTACAGATTCGGGTCTTGGTGGATTGTCTGTATGTGCGGGATTAGAAAAAGCATTATCCCTGAATGACAAAGGGCGCGGCATAGAATTGCTCTATGTCAATGCTACTCCTGATGACCGTATTGGCTATAATTCACTCAAAACACAGCAAGAACGGATAGATCTGTTTGACAATTTTCTGAAAGCAGCTTATTCCCGATACACACCTGATGAAATAGCCATCGCCTGCAATACCCTCAGCGTTATCTATGATGAAACCGATTTTGCTACTGAAGCCACAGTAGAGGTGAAAGGCATTGTGGATGCAGGAGTATCTATGTGTAATTCCAGTTTGGCAGAGTACCCCGATCACAAACTGATCATCTTCGCTACCGAAACCACGACGGAAGCAGGCACATACCCTAGACTCATCTCAGCTGAATCATCTGTTGTATCAGCACAGGAATGTCCAGAGTTAGCCCACTCCATATCAAACGATGCCAGTGGTGAGGCGTGTAAAACCCTATTGACGAATTATGTGAGTGAGGCGCTTGACCGTTTTGATTCCAAACCACACAGTGTTTTTGCTTTCCTGGGTTGCACCCATTATGGCTATCAGGCTGAGATATTTAAAACCCTTCTGGATGAGCAGGGTTGCGCGAACCAAATATTGAATCCCAATGATCTGCTCGTTGAGCAACTCGTATCCAATAGTTCTGCAAAGATCTTGCGTGAAGATGCTCCCCTTAGTATCAAGTTTGTGAGTCGTTATGCTATTCCTCCGGCTGAAATCGACTCAATGGAAAGCTATCTCAAAGACTCAGCACCTTTGACCTTAGCCGCGCTAAACAATCAGATTGTTGTGCCTGATTTATTTATTAGCAATTAATTAACCCCTTCCAGAATGCTCCAGGCTTATATCACGATGATATGGTGACATATCATTATGATGATTATCAGGCATGTTTGTATTCAAATAATGTCTTGAGATATCTTATATATAATCAATAGAAACAATACTATAAAAACCTGGTTTCAATGTATGGCATAGCACTTGGATATATAAAGTCACCATGATGAATGATATACAAATATTTAATAAAATGACCAGGGAGATCAGACTTATGAAACATACTGCCATCGTAGCTCTAGCGACTGTCATGTTGGCCTGTGGAGCTTCCTCAGATACGCATATTAACAAAAGCATTAAAGTAGCTGATGGAGATCACAAAAAGGGTAGTCTGCGTTCGGTGAATGGTACCATATATGTGGGTAACGAAGCCCTGGTCGATGGTAATTGTACAACGGTCAATGGTGAAATTGTCATTGGTGAGAATAGTGAAGTCGGTGAAGTCTCCTGTGTGAACGGAAGTATAAGTTTAGATAGAAATTCAAAAGCCAGCGCAGTGTCCTGCGTAAATGGCTCAATTATGCTCGGTGGTGAAGTCAAAATTGATGGTGATGTCTCAACTGTTAATGGAGAGATTCGCTGTAAAAGAGAAACTCAGATTGCCGGAGACCTTGAAACAGTCAATGGTGGAATGAAGGTCATTGAAACTAGAATTACCGGTGACATGAGTACTGTGAATGGTGATATCGACCTATTGGAGAAGAGTATAGTCCATGGAAATATCATCATTGAAAGAGACAATAAGAAACCAAGGTTAAAAAAATATAAAGAACTGGTTATTACCGTAGATGGTAAGTCCAAAGTTAAAGGCAATATTGAAGTTAGAGGCGATGAACCGAATGTAACGGTGATCCTCACAGGTGGCGGCGAAGTCCTGGGAGAAATCATCAACGCTGAGGTCGTCCGCAAATAACAGACCCCCAAAGTGGGTGTCATACAATGAAGGGCCTACGGGCCCTTTGTTGTTTTTAGTA
>JABIFG010000180.1 GCA_018650795.1 Fidelibacterota bacterium | reverse complement strand
GTATCTTTGCTCCTGGGTAAGCTGCTTGTAGCTTTGCATTTGTGCTCCTCATATGATTTTGCGGTCTAGAGGATAGACTATGACAGCTTATCCCTTTTGCAATATCTTTTGAGTTGCACTTACGAGTTGAATTCAAGCATATATTCTAACCATAATGCACAATTATAATGTGGTTAACCGTTTAGGGGTAGATCGGAGAAATTGTTTCCTCCATCTTCTGATCGTCTGGCAAAATCATATACCTTTTGAAAGCTATCTACTTCTACCACCATTCAAATTCTTCCGTAATTACACTCTCCCTTTTAAGCTAGACTTCCCCAGGTCAGCACAATGGTGAGGTAATAGAGCAATTATATGAAACAGAAATCAAAAAAAAATCTATTTCACGAACAGGATTTCTCCATTCATAAAGCAGTGCTCGACCAATCTGCTGAAGGCTTCTCCCTCTTAGATTCGACGGGTCGATATGTTGGTGTGAATCAAGCATTCTGTGAGTTAACCGGTTATTCAGAGCCTGAACTGCTTTCCATGAAAATTAATAATTTAGTTCCTTCAGGTACAAACCTCAAATTGTTTCCTAAGCTGCTGGAAGGACAAAATGGTGAACAGCAGATCCAAATTCTCAAGAAAGGTGGTGATCTGTTTCAAGCCCATGTAAAGGGCAGCTCAATTAGCTATAAAGATCAGACCTATTTTATGGGAATTATCAGTGATATTAGCTCTCAATTTGAAGCTGAAGATAATTTCAAGAATAGTGAAGAGAAATATCGGCTTCTTTTTGAGTCAGCACCTGATCCTATTGTGATCCATGATGGCAACAAAATTCTTGATCTTAATCTGGCTGCACTAAATGCATTATCCTTCACCAATAAAAAGCAATTGATCGGGGAAGATCCCCTTGAGTTCCTGCATCCGGATGACAAAAAATTCGCCAGACAGCGTTTAAAGCAGATCCGGAAAGATGGTCAAACTCCACCACCAGCTGAATTCCGCATGATTTTGAAAACCAACGAAGTGCGAACAGTTATTGCCAACCCAATACCCATCAAATTCGATGGTCAGCAAGCGATCATGGTTAATTACCATGACATAACGGACAGAAAAGCTACCACGGAGGCTTTGCTCAGCTCCAGGCAATTTACCGAAAATCTCATGGAAACAGCCCATACCATGGTCGTTGCTTTTGATTCTGAGGCAAGGGTAACCACCTTTAACAAATTTGCTGAAGAATTAACTGGTTACAAAAAAGCCGAGGTGATTGGTGAAAACTGGTTCGAGCTTTTTATCCCCATTCGAGATAGGATAGCCATTCCAAAGCTCTTTTCAGAAGTTCTTCAGCAAATGCCAGAATCGTCCCAAAATGAGAATCACATTCGTCTTAAAGGAGGGGAAGAACGCTTAATAAGTTGGAGCAATAATGTGATGCTTTCCAGCTCTGGAGAGCCGCAAGGGGTCTTGAGTATCGGTATGGACATAACCAAGAGAAAACAGGCTGAAGAAGCTCTACAATTAAGCGAGGAGCACTATCGAAATGTGGTCCAGGATCAAACTGAATATATTATGCGTTACCTCCCAGATGGGTCAATTACTTTTGTTAATGATAGCTATTGTCGTGCTTTCAATACCACCCCTGAACAGGCAGTTGGTAAAAACATTACCCGAGGAAAATTTGATATTGGTGTGGAAAGAGTATCCAGGAAAATTGAAGGGCTTAGTCTGGATAATCCTATCCTCACTGATGAACATATTTCAATCACACCTTCTGGAGAGACTGTTTGGCATCTATGGGTGGACCGGGGCATCTTTGATGAAAACGGCATTCTCAAGGAAATACAGGCAGTGGGTCGGGATATCACTTCTCGGAAGCAAATGGAGGAATCGCTCTACGCCAGTTCAACTCAACTTGAAGAGGCTCAGCGACTGGCAAACATGGGCTCCTATATATTAGATTTGACAAAGGATCATTGGTCAGGATCAAGTGTATTATACGAGATGTTTGGTATAAGTGATAACGAGGTTCGCAATGTTGAGGGATGGACTAAACTATTGCATCCGGATGACCGTGATGAAATGGAAGCGTACTTTGCCCAATGTCTTCAAAAAAAATATGAGTATTTTGACCATGAGTATCGAATTATTAACAAAAAGGATGGATCACGGCGATGGGTACATGGACTAGGTGAATTCGTATTTGATGCCAAGCAAAATCCCATAAAAATGATTGGTGTTATCCAGGATATTACAGAACGAAAGGTATCGGAGGAGGAGCGTGAAAAGGCATTCATTGATGCGCGTACTGCAAATGAGGTAAAGGATCAATTTATTGCAAACATTTCTCATGAAATTCGGACACCCCTAAATAGCATTCTTGGCTTCTCTGACATCTTAAACATGAGATACAGTGCTTCTCTACAAAAGAGAGACGAGAATATCTTCGACTATATTAACAGCGCTAGCAAGCGACTTATGCGCACGGTGGATTCCATACTAAGCATCTCTCAACTTGAAGCTGGAACGATAAAAATTTATCCCAAAACCATTGATTTAGTTTCTATAACTGTTTTTGTTATCGAAGAGCTGCGTTCGATTGCTGAAGAAAAGGGTCTAAGAATTCACTTAAGCACTGCATTTAAAGAAGCCAAAGTGTTTGCAGATGAATATTGCATCCATCAAGCGCTCATCAATCTGATTGAAAATGCCATCAAGTTTACACCTGAAGGCAGCATTGATATTGATATCACTCAGATGCAGGATCAAATCGCATTTTCAGTGACTGATTCTGGTATTGGTATCTCAGAAGACTATCAGGAACGTATATTTGAACCCTATACCCAGGAGAGCGAAGGCTTTACAAAAAATTTCCAGGGAGTTGGACTGGGTATGGCTTTGACAAAACGTTTTGCAGATCTGAATCATATCGAAATTAAACTAAAAAGTGTGGGCGGTGTTGGGACCACATTTACTCTGATTTTCCCACCACAGGAAGGGACAACTCTTGTCTGAAAAAAGCATTAAAATCTTAATCGTTGAGGATGATATCTCGTCCCAGCAATACTATTCATTCATATTCGCTGATAAGTATGAAATAAGAATGGTGTCCACCATTACCGAGGCAAAAAAGGCTCTTGAGGAAGAAAGTTTTGGGATCGCACTCATAGACTTCTCCCTGCCTGGAGGTGAAAATGGACTGGATCTCATCAGATTTCTGCGCGATGAGTATCCTGACGGTAATCCCGTCGCTATAGCACTGACTGCTCATGTTTTCCCTCAAAACCAGGTGGAGGCATTGGAGGCGGGGGCAAAGGAGTTTCTTACCAAGCCTATCATGAGTCGAGTGTTGCTTGAAATAATTGCGAAGTATATATAGAATTGTTCAAAAGCACTAGAGCAGTCAAAAAAATGATCATCATGTGTGCAATCTTTATCGACGACAAAACTGCATGAATATTGTCTCATAATCGATCTATTCATTTTGAAATCTCTCAATACCAGAGTAATAAAAACGATACAGGATCAATTCAATAGTCTCATTTTAGCGACACTTGTTTAAGTTCTCATTTTCATAAAATCACCCTAAACTTATAATTAACAGTTAGATAAAAAAATGGCATGTCATTTGAACTAAGTTGTCACAAGCTTCAAAACGATAGTGGTTCATTTTATGTGAACATAGATCATTGATCTATATCCAAGATGAAGGAAAAGTAAATGGAAGAACTAAAAAGGCATGTTGATGATACCCTTGAGTTTCTTCCTGGTGCTTTGATAGAATTTGACATATCTAAGATGGCTGTTACCTATATGAATAGGATGGCCTTCTTTCTTTTTGGATATCCCCCTACAAAAGAACCATTGAATATACCGATTCAAAATATATTTCTAAATGAAACCGAATTTCAGCGAGCCAAAAAACTAACTGAATCATTTGGGCTTGATAGTTATGAAAAAAAAATTCCGTATACACGATTTGAAAAACAAGAGCTGCACGATTTTTGGTTTAAAAAGGTAGATGGCGAACCTTTTTATGGTGGTTCTCAAGGCTCATTTATTTTAGATGAGGCTCAGGTTCCAATTGGCGTCCGCCTTTACATTCGTGATCTCACCGAGGAGCGTAAAACTGAGAAGGCACTTTTAGAAAGTGAACAAAAATATCGAACATTGGTGGAGTTCTCAACGGATCTAATTTTTCTGGCAGATGAAGAGGGGATTGTCCTGTCAGTAAATAAAGCCGCAGCAAAATCTGTTGGAGGCCTCCCGGAGGAAATTCAGGGCAAACATATCTCTGAATTATTCCCCCCAGATATTGTTAAGAAATATCAGGAGAGTTTGAGAGAAATATTTGTCACTGGGAAAGGCTCAAGCTATGAGTCGTGCATAAGGATGAATAAACGGACTATATGGATTGATACTTCACTGAATCCCGTCAAGAGCAAATCAGGAGAGGTGACCGCAGTCCTGGGAGTCAGTAGGGATATTACAGAGCGAAAGCTTGCAGAAATCAAGATAGAGGAATCAGATAGTTTACGCGAACTTTTACTTGATGTGGTTACCCATGATCTAAAAACTCCCGCCAGTGTAATTTATGGTCTGGCTGATATGGCCCGTGAATATTTACCAGAAGATGAAGTTGTGGAAAGTATCTTTTTGAGTAGCCAACGTTTGCTGGGAGTCTTGGAAAATACATCTGTATTAAGTCGGGCGGTATTTGGAGAACAAATTCCCAAATCTGTTTTGGTATTAAATGAACTCATGCTGGAGATTGCGAATGAATTCACCTCTCAGCTTGAAAGTACGGGAATGTCCCTGGAAATTCAGATACCTGCAGAAATTAAAATTACTGCCAATCCTTTGATCGGAGAGGCGTTTAAGAACTTTATCAGCAATGCCATTAAGTATGCCAAGGATGGTAAAAAAATTATTATTGAAGCGATCGAGGGAAATGATTCAGTCATGATCGGATTTAAAGATTTTGGACGAACAATTCCGATAGAGAAGCGTAATCTCATTTTTGAACGAGGCTCTCAACTTTCAAAAACAAATAAAAGTGGTCGAGGTCTAGGTCTCGCCATTGTGAAGCGTATTGCTAAAGCCCATAATAGCGATGTTGGGGTTGAACCGAATAAGCCCTCAGGTAATATCTTCTATCTTCGACTACCTCAGTAGCACATTATCGCATGAGGAGCAGCTGCTGCTCATCCCGGAATTCACCTGCTACAATTCGACATATGTATATCCCAGATGCTAAATCCTGACCGGTTCTATCTTTCCCGTCCCAATCTCTGATATAAGAACCTGCCAGATAATCCTCATTTATGAGTTCAATGATTTGTTGACCCTTCACATTGAAAATGGTGATATTCACGCTAGCATCATATGGAATGTCAAAGCGAATCGAGGTTGACGGGTTGAAAGGGTTTGGTGAATTTGGTGCCAGCTTAAACTCACGGGGCAAGGGACGGTTTCTCTGAGGCATTCCTGGGTCATCACATGGTCCATCCTTATGCATTCCCTTGTTACGAACAATGGTTAATTCAGAAAGATCAATTTCTGAAATTTCTAAGGCCATAATACCTTTGTAGGCACTACTGGATCTGGAACTGAGTTGTACCGGCAATACTGTTGGAACGAACTCAGTTATATTGCAGTCACTATTACCTTCTGAATCCATGTTGATGAACCATATATCAGTATCGGTACCTCCAAAACTTTGTGTCACCCCAACAGCAAAAAGAGAAGCATCGGCATTTTCGTAAATGCTATAGATATCATCAGTTTCACCATCACCGTAGGTTCGTGACCAGATCAGGTCACCATCTACAGAAAATTTGCACACTATCCCATCGCGACTATTATTTTGTGGATCAGTTATAAATCCGCTCACCAGTAGTCGACCCTCACTGGTCATTTTTACCGTTCTACCATAGTCATATCCGGTTCCACCGATGGTCCTAGCCCATACTATCTCACCCAAAGAATCAAATTTTATAAGCAGTTGGTCATAATCACCTACGCCGAATGAATTAGTGGCTCCCAACATATACATATCGCCATTCTCAGCTATGAAACCTGCCTCTGATGAAGTCATCAGCTCGAATCCTGCACCGCCATAAGACTTATTCCAGAGCATATTCCCATTTACATCAAGCTTTAGCAAATAGACATCAGGAGGTCCATACAGATCTTCCCAGCTATTGGTGTAAGCAAATACGATATACTCTCCCTGGGGCGTCTCCTTGACTGCATATGTGACATCTGTTACCGGACCTCCATATATCCGTGACCAGATAACATCTCCAAACTCTGTCACCTTTAAGACAATGATATCCAAATTGCCCAGATCGCCACCTCTAGTCGAGCCAAATAGTAAAAATTGTCCATCACGGGTCGGGATCATACCCATACTCCGATCTTCAGCGGATCCACCATAGGTTTTAAAATGGGTGACTTCACCTCCAGCATTAATCCTTGAGAAATACAGATCGATGTCACCTTTGCCAAAACTGGTGGTACGTCCTGTGATCACGTGGCTACCATCTTCCAGTTTCAAAATGCCAGCAGCTGACTCATTATTCTGTCCACCATAGGCTATAGACCATTCAACATTGCCCATGACATCTGATTCGAATAAATAGATATCCTGTCCACCAGCACCGTAGGAATAAGTATTTCCAGCGAAAACAAACCCATTTTGCGTTGGAAACATTTTACCAACCTGGTCATTGGCGTGGGCACCCAGCACGACTTGTGAAGTATTGATCTGGGCAGAAACTGATAGTGAGAGAAGCACAAAACTGGTAAAGAAAATTGAGCGGACTAATAGATTGCGTTGGCTGGATGACCGATACAAGAAGACCCCCTTATTGTATTATTTATGTGGTATTATTTCTTAAACATTGATACCATCCACAACTCTGGTACCTATAAACTATTTTACTTACTGCAGGAACTATTTCAACCAGAATTTCGAATCTTTATCCCAACTGTCCCTTGAGAGGTAGGCGAGTTATTCTTTTTCCCGTCAGAGCTGCGATTGCGTTCATAAGTGCTGGTGGTGTAGGCGGCACTGGTGGCTCCCCGACGCCAGTTGGAGGCTCTGTGCTTTGTACAATATGGATATTGATCTCAGGCATTTTATCCATCTTGAGCAGGCGATAGTTATGAAAGTTTGTCTGTTCCACTTCACCCTGGTCTATGGTTATTTCACCATACAAAGCAGCGGTTAAGCCCATGACAATGCCACCTTCAACCTGGGCTCTGACACCATCTGGATTAATCACTGTCCCGCAATCAATGGCGGCGGTGACTCGCTCTACATTGATTCCCTTTTTGGCTTTAGATATTTCGACAACGATAGCCACATAACTATTAAAGGAATAGTGAACTGACAGACCTCTGGCTTGAGTATCCTTGAGGGGTTTATCCCATTTGGAGTGCTTTTCAACCAGATCGAGCACACCAAGATGTCTGGGTTGGTTCTTGAGTAAATCGCGACGGAAAGCCAGAGGGTCACGCCCGGTCTGCCTTGCCACTTCATCTATCATGCTTTCATGGACGAAGGCATTTTGAGTGTGGGCAACCGATCGCCAGGCCCCAATAGGAATGGGCTGTTCAGTCATCACATAAGAAACCCTTTGATTGGGAATGCCATATGCCAATTCATCGGCACCACCGGTTATGATGGGCGCCCAACCATCTTGCGGTCCAGATAATTTGTGAATCCAGCTTACCGGCTTTTTGCTACGATCAAGTCCCACCTGTATCTGATGAACAGTGCTGGGTCGATAAAATCCATTTTTCAAGTCTTCTGTCCGGGTTCGAATAACTTTGACTGGCAACTTTGTGAGTTGAGCTACTTCAACGGCATCCCTCACAAAATCATTTTGCAATTTTCTACCGAAAGCGCCACCCATACGGAGCGTATGGACCTTGATATTGTCATCGGCAAACTCAGTCACGCTTTTTGCCGCCCACCATGCTGCTCCTGGATTTTGGGTTGGTGCCCATATTTCGCAAATTCCATCATGGATATGGGCCGTGCAATTGTTTGGCTCCTGGGGAGCATGATCCAGATAGGGAACTT
Source organism: Fidelibacterota bacterium (assembly GCA_018650795.1). Classification (GTDB taxonomy): domain Bacteria; phylum Fidelibacterota; class UBA8477; order UBA8477; family JABMPR01; genus JABMPR01. The sequence goes on along the minus strand of JABIFG010000180.1, from coordinate 5,214 downwards.
CAAAGGTCAATTCGATTTGCTGCTTAGCTGTTTTGAGCGCTTCCTCTGCGTTACCTTCGGATCGGATAATACTGCCATCTTGTTCAAGGGCAGCTTTGAAGTCTTCAGATATTTTTTTGCTGTTTAGCTTTGCATGTGGGCCATCATTCCACTTCACTTCAAGTTTTTTTCTTCCCTGAAGCGCTGCCCAGGAATTATCAGCAAGAACCGCAACGCCGGCTGAGATGGGTGCGATCTTTATCACCCCAGGCACTTTTAGAGCCTCGGTGGCATCAAAACTGGACATGCTCCCACCGTATTTTGGAATACGCTCCACGACTGCCGTGAGCATTTCAGGGAGTTCAAAATCGTATCCAAATTTGATGCTTCCTTCCACCTTACCAATACCATCCAGACTCTTATACGCTTTGCCGATGATACGGAATGTTTTTGGGTCCTTCAGGATTACATCAGTAGGTACTGGTAGTGTGTTGGCCATCGCAACCAGTGATCCGAAGCTGAGTTTGCGATTGCTCCCACTGTGGTGCACAAAACCAGATTCAGCATAAAATTCAGATCCCGGTACATTCAAAGTGGTGGCCGCAGCCTGGATTAGCATGGCCTTGGCTGTGGCACCGGCTTTTCTCAGTCTATCGTATTGAGTCCGCACGCTGGCACTTCCACCAGTGGTCTGTGACCCATATACTTGGTTCAAATCTCCCTGGATAACCTTAATCTTGCTCCAATCTGCTTCCAATTCTTCGGCTACAATCTGGGGGAGGGCAGTATATATTTTCTGTCCCATTTCGCTGCGAGGCATAATGACAGACACAGTATCATTGGCGTGAATTTTTAAATAGGCATTGGGTACAAAGATGACATCCTCATCTGACAGTGAATCTTTCCCGCTCAGCGGCCAGCAAAACCCGAGAACCAGCGCTGCAGTACTGCCTGTACTAAGCTTTAAAAATTGACGACGATCAAGGAGTTTACTTTCAATTGAATTCATCTTAAGCCTCCTTGGCTGCCGTGTGGATGGCTTTTTTGATTCGCTGATAAGTCCCGCAACGACAGAGGATTCCCTTCATGGCATCTTCTATATCCGCATCATTGGGGTGGGCATTGTCTTCTAACAAAGCAACTGCAGTCATGATCTGACCAGGCTGACAATAGCCACATTGGGCGACCTCATCTTCGATCCAGGCTTTTTGGACCGGATGGAGACTTCTTTTACCCAAACCTTCGATGGTAAGAACTGTCTTTCCTTCAACTTTAGAGACAGGGAGATTGCATGATTTGCGAGGTTTTCCATCAACATGCACGGTGCAACTTCCACAGAGACCTTTACCACAACTGTACTTGGTTCCTGTGAGCTTCAGCGTATCTCTTATGACCCAGAGTAGAGGTGTATCTGGAGCAACATCAACGGATTGTTTTTTTCCATTCAGGGTAAAAGTGAGCAGTGTCATTGAAGGGCCCCTTTTCATAGTCGTTTTGAAGTGTGGGCAAATCTAAGCAAAAATCTTGTGGCAGGAATAAAAAATCCCGTTGAAACGTGGTTATTGAGGAAAACTCATGTTAGGTTAGGCAGAAATTAATGTGATAATTATTTTGAGGCCCACATTGAAAAAAATGGTATTCTTTTTAGTGACTTTGATGATGACCAGTCTTTCAATGTGTAAGTCGGCAGAATGGACCGCGGTGTCTGGAGGGCTGCTTACTATTCAAACCAGTTCGAATAGTCCCTTTCCACATCCTGATAGAGCTCATGGTCATGATTACAATGACATTCATTTCAGTTTCGAAGAACATTATAATGATTCCTCAGTAGCTATTTTTATTCCCGATCATTTTGCTCAGACTGAAGCAGTGAATCTGGTGTTTTACTTTCATGGCTGGGGCAATAACATTCAGAAATCCATTGAGAAATTTGAACTCCTTCAGCAATTTTCAGACAGCAAAACAAATGCGGTCTTCGTCTTTCCTCAAGGACCAAAAAATGCATCGGATTCTTTCGGTGGCAGGCTGGAGGAACCACAGATCTTTAAAGCCCTGGTAGAAGATGTGCTGGTTTTCCTCCACCAGGAAAAAAAGACAAAGACTCTTGAGCATGGTAAAATCATTTTAGCCGGGCACAGTGGTGCCTATCGGGTTATTTCCTCTATTCTAAATAGAGGGGGCGTAACTGAGAATGTATCTGAAGTTTATCTATTTGATGCCCTGTATGGCCAGGTCGAAAATTACACACACTGGATGGATAAATATGAGGGTAGGTTGATCAATGTTACCACTCCGAATGGTGGGACCATGAGGAATAGTGTTGATTTAATGGATGATTTGGATGATTGGGGATTGCCAAATCAAAGGATTGAAAAGGATACCGTTTCTGTGGAAGAATTGAAGTCAGTGGGGATTACATCGATTTTCACCACACTGGGACACAGTGAGGTAATCAATCCATTTTTCAAGTTCTCATTAATGTCCAGCGGTTTACAAAAACTGGACTAGCATTTTGTCGAAGAATCCAAGTTAGATGGTTGGGCTTCTTGCTATAAAAACTGTTTTATAAATCCTACAAAATCCATGAAATAGTCAACATTCATTGACAATTTCTATTTTTATCATTCTTGGTGATATTTCATAACATCAAATAATACAAAGATTTACGATCCATGTCTGAAATTGGCTCAATATTTGAAATATTAGGGTGTGGATTATTTATTGGCTTAGAGCAGACAACGTTAGTCTGTTGCCAGAGTAGAGATTTCAGTGGGGCATTAAGGATAGGTGAAATATGTCGAATATACTCGTTATAGAAGATGAAGCATCCATGGGTGAATTTATGGTGACCATGCTTGAGATGGAGGGGTACCATGTGGACCTTGCACCAGATGGGATAGAAGGATTGAATCTCTATAACCGTGAACATCATGACCTTGTTATCACCGATATGATCATGCCGCGCAAGGAAGGTTTTGAAGTGTGTATGGAACTTTTAAAGTTTCATCCTGCACCAGAAATAATTGCCATGTCTGCTGGCTATCCAGAGTATTTGAAATTTGTCTCGGCCCTGGGAGTAAAATACACTTTTGAAAAACCGTTTGATGTTGCTGAATTTTTAAGATCAGTAAGTAAAGCCCTCAGCGGAAACCGTAAAAACCTGAACTGAGACACGCTTTGCTAGACCAAATATGCAGTCGAACCAGAGAATAATTAACGTTATACCCTAAGCATCCTGGGATGTAGAATTCTGATTTTTTGTAAAAAGAAAAAGTCAGGACAAATTGATAAATTCATCCTGACTGATTCCCCAAGAAGTACACTGTCTAGTCGATACAGAATTTGAAGGGGAGTTGGAAAAGAACGGAATAGTTCTGATTATTGTGAGACGCCGGGATCCATTCAGTGCGTGATACTGCTGCCATGGCTGCTTCATCAAGTAGATAACCTCCACTTTGAATAACCTGGATGTTGGACACACTCCCAAATTCATCTACTCTAAACCTTAGAATAACATTTCCTTCCAGTCCCATATCCATAGCGAGATCAGGATAGGTTACGTGTTCACGCACTGCTGATATGCCACCCACTGGTTGAGGCCTTGAAACAATATCAGCCTCCATGGGCATTGCATTCAAAACAAGCACTGTTGCCAAGATAATAAGACCTGATTTCATCCATGCTTTTGTGGTCATGATGGTCTCCTTCATCGGCGAATTTTGTTAAAAAACTCTCGTCAGCACGTATAATTGTCAATCCCCGTGCCACGCTATGAAGGATGATCACATAAATACCTGTAAAATATAAGATTAGAGAAATCTAAGACTTGGTATAAGTTGTTAAAGCACAGCTAAAAAATTATAGTAGTGATATGGAACCATATGCTAATGATATAGTCTAAACTATTGGTTTTAAACAACTATTGACTTAGTAAGTGCTAAAGTGTTGAGTCCGCTTGGAGCTCACATAATATATTAGCCGGGAGCGCTCACCAATTTCACATGAACCCATTTGACATATCCAAAAACGATGGGAAGACAAACAAGATACATGAGAATCCCATACACACCGGAGGGGAGACTCAGGAGGGATAGACCTTCACCAGAGGGGAGGATAAGGTTTCCAACTGTGATACCCACGGTAGCATTCTGAATACCGGTTGCTATGGCCACTGATACTGCCTGAGCCTCATTCATTTTGAAAAGATGGGCACTGCTATAACCCATGAGTAACATGATGATTATCAGAGTTACGATGCCAGGTCCCAGGATGGTGACGTTATTCACAAAGGTATCCCATTCACTGGAGAGGGCGCCTATCACAATGATGACAAATAGGATTGCAGATATTTTGCTGGCTTTGGGTTCAAATCTGTGGGTAAAATCCTCAGCTTTATGATGCACAAGCAAACCGATGGCGACAGGGATTGCAGTGATTAAAAACATGGTAATACCCAAAGAGAGAACGCTGATTTCAGGAGCTTCTGCACCCATGAAATAGGCAATTGAAAACCCGGTGATGATGGGTAGGGTGATGACGCTTACAATACTGACAACTGCTGTGTAAGAGATGGAGAGCGCTGTATCCCCCTTGGCCAATTTAGTTAGAATGTTTGATGTAACACCCCCTGGGCAACAGGCAAGGATCATGAGACCTACTGCCATTTCCTTAGTTAATCCGAAGAGGAGTATTAAGCCAAATGCCACCAGGGGCAGGAGGACCATCTGGTTTAAAATGCCCACTGCAAATACTTTTGGTTGTTTCGCTACATTTTTGAAGTCATTGATTGTGAGACTCAGCCCAAGGCTAAACATGATAAATACAAGGGAGAGAGGTAGAATGATATCAATAATCATAGAAGCACTCCAATCATTGTTTTGTCTGTATACAGATATATGGTTTGCGAATATGGCGAACTCAACATGAGTGCATCATATCAATTTTCCCAATTTTCAGGATTCACAGCAAACTAGTCGCAATTGCCAATCCTGGCATTTGTTTTTTTGAACTATTTTTTACCGAACTACTTAAGAAAAGCACAGACGATTAAGATGAGTCCTTGTCTGTAAAGGTTTGCAAGGCTATTTTTTTGGTATTACAAAGCGGGGATACTTTGTCGTCATTATTTAAAGTTTGTAAGACATGTGACTGTTCAAGAACTGTTGGGAAAAATTTCATACCAACAGTGAAACTTATTTATCCCATTCTACAACTTCCTCCAACCATTTCTGCACT
>JABIFG010000179.1 GCA_018650795.1 Fidelibacterota bacterium | reverse complement strand
GCTAAAGAGAAAACCTTATGTGGATATTATTCTTGGTCCTGATTCTTATCGTAAACTGCCTGATATGATCTCCCAACCCCTGGAGAGTACAGATCATGTCGTGGATACCAAGTTGAGCAGGATGGAAGTCTATGATGACCTTTTCCCAGCCCGACGCGAAGGTATTAATGCCTGGATTTCCATTATGCGAGGTTGCGATAAATTTTGCACTTTCTGTATTGTTCCTTTTACAAGAGGACGGGAAAGAAGTCGCTCAATTGAGAGTATTGTCGAGGAAGTAAAACAGATCAGAGACGATGGATTTAAAGAGGTCACCTTACTTGGTCAAAATGTGAACTCTTATCATCATGAGGGTCACAGATTTCATGAATTACTCCAGGAAGTTTCTCAGATAGCAGGTATTGAACGGATCAGATACACTTCACCACATCCACAGGATTTTGATGATGAATTGATAGAAATTCACGCCAGCAATCCCAAGATTTGCAATCACATTCATTTTCCTTTGCAGGCCGGTAGCGATGAGGTTCTGGAACGCATGAACAGAACTTATACGAAACAGCATTTCCTGGATCTTGCCAGGAAAATGAAGGACAATATTCCTGGCCTCGCCCTGAGTACGGATATGATTGTGGGTTTTCCTGGTGAAAGAGAAGCTGATTTTCTTGAGACAATTGACGTGATGGAGCAGGTTAAATTTGATACTGCATTTACTTTCAAGTATTCTTCACGTCCAGGCACAAAAGCCGCTGATTTTGAGGACACAGTAACCGAGGAAGACAAGCAGGATCGACTTCTGCGCATGATTACCATGCAAAGAGAGCACACGTTATTGAGAAATCGTGAGCATATTGGTGAAATATTTGAAGTTCTCGTAGAAAAGAATTCAAAAAAGTCCGAAAATCAACATCAAGGTAGAACACGCTCCAATAAAATTGTTATATTCGATAAAGCTGGTGAACAACCAGGTGATTTAGTCAATGTCAAAATCATTGATGCGCAAGGGATCACTCTGTTTGGTCAGATCGTAGATTGAGGGAATAGATGAAAGAAATTAAAATCTTTATTACAGTTGCAATACTTCTAACCGTTGTATGGGTGTTTACCCAAAATGCAACGCCTGTTGAACTGAAGCTAATGGGTGCCGTTTATACGGGTATACCTTTGTATGTCGTTATCCTCGGATCAGTCGTATTAGGTATTCTCTTTGGTTTCTCTATCACCATTGGTCAAAACATCAAATTACGACAAGGTTTGAAATTAATTGATCGTGAACGTGAGAAACTACAGGGAGAAGTTGATAAACGTCGGCAGGCAGTACTGGAAAAAGATGAGGAAGTGGAACCCACAAACAAATAGGGATTAAAACATACCATGGACCTTATCACCATATTATTTGTAGTTATATTTGTAGCCCTTGTGGGGTTGCTTATTAGGTACTTCTTCTTTAGTCAACCCAAGAAGATAGGAGCCAGGGGAGCCGAAATTAAAGCGCTCAATCACATTCTCGCTGGAGAAAAGAAGCAGGCGCTGCAGCAGCTCTCTGATATAGCTCACAGTGATACTTCAAATCACGGAGCATTTCTCCAGGTTGGTGATCTTTACCGACAACTGGGAAATCCTGAACAAGCCATCATTGTGCATGAAGATGTTCTGAATCGACAGGGGATTGGTCAAGATTTCCTCCTTATGGCACACGAACGTCTCGCAAAAGATTATGAAGCGATGAAACAATATCCTCAGGCTGTTCAGCATGCTGAGGCTATTCTTAAGCTGAAGAAGAAAGATACCTGGGCCATAAAAGCATTACATCGTTTTGCTGTCAAACAGGCAAAATGGGCTGATGCCATCAAAGCTTTTCAGAAGGAGAATGCTGTTGGCGGTCAGGCTGATCCACTTTTACCTGCCATATATAAGACACAGGAAGCCCTTCAGCAGAAGCAGGCTGGGAAAAAGTCTGAAGCTATCACGCTTTTAAAACATGCCATCAAGCTGAACAACAAGTGTGCTGCTCCTTATTACCAGCTTGGAAAAATTCGTCAGGAAGAAGGCAATTTTAAACATGCTATCGATTTTTTCACCAGTTTTGTTGAATTAGATCCGACTGCTGGAAGCATTGTCTTCGCTGAGATTGAGAAAATGTACTTTGAACTGGGGCAATTTGAACAAGTCGAGCAATTCTATCAACGCCTCCATCAGAAGCAACCTGATAACCTTGAAGTTGTCATTGGACTGGCAAATTATTTTGAGCGCAAGGGAGAATTTAGAGATGCTCTCACGCTGCTTGAGGAAATTAAGGAGCCAGACCATTCAAATCTGAGTTTCATCTTTGGCCGTATAAATATGCTGGAAAAGCTTGGACACAAAGATACGCTCAAAACAACCATCGAAGACTTTATTGCCTCGGATCGTCAGAAACGCATACTTACCTGCCCCGACTGTGGAAATATCACCGATGAACCCCGATACATTTGCGACAAATGCGGATGGGTAAAACACGCCTGATTAAATCATCCCTTCTGGTGATTCTATTCATTGGAAGCATCTCCAGCACATCTGCTCAAGACGTGGATGGACTATTATCTCTCATCCAACTGGGCAAGATAGATAGTGCCAAAGCAATCCTTGCTGATATGAGCTACGAATATCCAGGTCACCCTGGCGTGAGATACGCCCGAGCCATTATTCAAGACGATGCCTTGGTGGCTGCCGGGATTTATAAGGATATTGCCCGAAATCATTCTGATAGCAAGTATGCTCCCTCTGCATATATGCATCTTGGTGAATATTATTATGCGCAGGGACTCTATATCCAGAGTCGCCAGTTTTTTTCCCGATTGATACGCTTTCACCCTAATCATCCAGATATTGTCAATGCAGTAAATTTATCGCTGAGAGCTGGTATTGCTGCCAGGCAAATGGATAGTGTCTATATCGATCTTGCGAATATCCTTGATCTATATCCTAATGTAGCGTTTGATATTCCTGAGGAATTGGATCTTACCAGACTACCAGGTCGCAAAACAGATCGCCTGGCTCCCTCTCCACCACCAACTCGAGGGGTTGCTCCAATACGCGGTCTTGGTCAGGATGTGGGTGGTGGAAATATTGAGCCGAAGGGACATTTCTCATTACAAGCGGGGGCTTTTGGAAGTTATGACAATGCGAGAAGGCTCGCAGATCAAATCGAGTCGATTGGATATTCTGCCTCCATTAAAGAACGTTCTACAAATGGTAAAACACTTTATTTAATCATGGTGGGCGATTATCCCTCGAAAACAGCTGCTCTTAGCGTTGCGGACATGCTCGATGCTGCCCTGGGCATTCCCTCGTTCCCAGTAGCAAATAATTAACATGGGAATGTATGTGGTCCGGTGGCCACTGCAGCCTTCAAAGCTGTTATGCCGGTGGAGAGCCGGCGGATAGGTTCGACTCCTATACATTCCCGCTAAACAATTCAGAAAAGAGTG
>JABIFG010000178.1 GCA_018650795.1 Fidelibacterota bacterium | reverse complement strand
CACGTCGATCATGCTCGGCTTCAACAGCCTGTGCTTTCAGTTGGCGATCAGTCTCCTTCTGCGCAACCACCAACTCCCTGTGCTCAACAGCAATACTGGCAACTATCTCTTTTAATTCCTCATCCGTCACAATACCTCTCCACAAAACTTGTACCGAAAGTATAGCACAACCGCAAATGGGCATAACCAACCGAAATAACAGTCAATTATACTACCTCCCCTCATCAAACTGACAATGCTGGAATGTTAGGTTTGACCCCGTGCTTTTCGGATTACAGCCGACTATTGGATGAGGGCAAACACAGGAGCAAGCCATGTTCAGCAATAACCACCTATCCCCAGAGGAAACCAGAGAGTTACACCACCTGATCGATATACACCAAGAGGCTGACTGCCAACTGTCAGAGCCGCGCCTACCTATCCAGCATAATCAGACTATAGCGGAGAAGTGATAAGTCCATATATTTTTTGATCAATGATTACGAAAAGACAAAAATTAAGAGAACAAGAATGAAACGACAATCACTCCACTTTACGAAAATACACCTCTCAATCTAAACTGTCGGACTTTCAACACTCTAAATAGACACCAGCATAATGAATACATCCAAATACTCACGCAACCTTAACTCTCCTGATTACAACTTTGTCGGAGACATTGATCAAATCCTAATGGATTCTGAAATGAGAGAAGAGCCCGATTCTTTTTACTGCGACACGGCAAAAATCAAATGGCTACACCTAAAAAAAGATGAACCTATGACGGGAATCTGGGTGCAGATTAATGAGCTACACAAATTCAACCGATTCTGTGAAGCGTACCACGCAACAGGAGAAATCGTTGACTACACCCCGCCAACACAAGGAATGCCTGATGATGGTGGATTTTCCGGTACTGGTTTATTTGTTTCTTGGATCGATACAGGGCAATCCGGCGCAATCGGATACACCGACAACGTATCCCCCAGTCAAAGTGATGAAATTCACCAAATTAAAAGCCTATTCAACAAAATAGACAGCCTATATCAGAAGGTCATTCAGCAGTGGGAGATACCGCCAGATGAATACTAAACAAAAGAAAGCGCTTGACGCTCTACCGCAAGTGCGCTATAGTCGGGGGGTTGCTGCAAAATCAGCAATCGGGATTTGCCTCTCGGAATTACAGAGCATCAACAAGGTGCTCAATCGAAGCGCCTTTTTTAACGTCCAAAATTTATGGCAGGATGTATGGGGCTCTTCGGAGCGCGGTTTCTCTGTATACCGTAAGGCAAACCCGTACATCCTGCCACCCTATTCGATTTGTCTCGATGGTGGCAGTTACTCAAATTTACAGAGGACTATTGCCATGTGCAAACTTATGCCCGTCACTTTTCACAGTGACACACTTCATCTTGTCGACTACCAAGACCAGCCCTACGTGCCTATGAAGGCAATTGTTAATGGAATGGATCTCGTCTGGCAAGGACAACACAAAAAACTCCAAGAAAATCAAGATCGTTGGAAAGGTATCACCTTAAAGGTGATGCCTTTGAATGGCAAAGGCGGCGACCAAGAAACCCTCTGTCTACCTCTACGCAAACTCCCAGGCTGGATGATGACGCTCCAACCCTCTCGTGTATCCCCAGAGAAGCGCGAGAAGATCATCCAGTACCAGAACGAATGCGACGATGTGCTGTGGGAATACTGGAGCAACCAGCAGACACAATCAGCACCTCAACTGGAGCACCACCCCCTCACCCCAGCCCACCAGCTCAAGATCCGCCGTGCGGTAGAGCATAGAGCCAAGGCAGACGGTACCACTTACCAGAAGATCTACCGCGCCCTGCATGACACCTTTGAAGTATCGAGATATCAGGACATTCAGGAGAGCCAGTTCACAGAAGCAATGGGCCTGATTCAATCGGTAGTGATCAATCCGACCCCACTCCCCGCCCCCTCCCTCCAGATCGAAGAGGTACCAGACCATGAAAAAATCGAGTACCACGAAGCCCGTGACAACCTCCACCACCTACTGAATGCAAAAAGCGGTGCCTGTTCTAACATTCCAACAAGCCTGTGCTGTTTTTTTGGGCTGGCGTTACCAGATCTATGGTATGGTAAATTAGCCATATATGCGCTACACTGTCGGTATGGATGATTCAAGTTTTGAGTGGGAT
>JABIFG010000177.1 GCA_018650795.1 Fidelibacterota bacterium | reverse complement strand
GCTGGAGCATATAGCAAAACGATTAAGATGCTCTATCTCAAGTAATAAGCAGCCCCAGAACCTTGTTAAAAAGCCCCTGACCTCAAAACTCAGGGGCTTTTTATACACGAGTTTCCTATCCAACTCCCGCAACACGCAAAACACTCGGCTTTCCGAGCCTACGGTATGTTACCGGTATGTTGTGTCTGTAAGTTCAATAAAAACAACGCGAGGAAATTGATTAAGAGTCAACTGCTCTACCAATTGAGCCAGCGGTGCAGTCAATCAGTACTTGTCCCGCCATAGCCTATAGACGAAGGCGGACTCTCTTACGCGTCGAATTTCTAGTATGTGTCGCCCTTCGACAGGCTCAGGATGACACACCAAGAAAGACCTCTTAATGACGCATAAGCGGCGTGAATATAGTCGGCGAGCCAGGGCTTGTCAATGTGGGGAATCGCTGGATAAGCGTTCAATTATAGTGGAGGGATGAGTAGGGTCGTAAGGCATTACGACCCTACTCACAATATTACATGCCCTGGCTAGTTACACAACTAGGGCCGACATAAATGCTTTAGCTGAAATATTCTCGCAACTAAAAATCATGTCCTTGATACTCTGCTGACGTTCTTCATTTAAGACGTCTGCTGAGAGACTATTAAACTTGTTAGTGAGATCCTCAATTGTCATGGGCTCTCTTGGATCACCCTTGGGATACTCCAGATATTCTTCAAAAGAACGTCCGTCATTGGTGGTTACCACAACTCTAGAAGGTTGCTTGGCTGGAAACATGGCCTCAAACTCCAGTGAAGGCTCACCGACGATCTTGTCAATCACTTCAAAAATCTTGGGATCCTTCAACTTCTCATCCGAAAATGACTGAGTCGTGATCTTCTTGTCCACAATGGCTGCCGCCATACAATACGGTAAGGAGTGATCAGCCGTTTCCCGTGACTCAGGACGATATTTCGTGGGATCAAAAAGGATGTCATAAGCCTGAGCAAATGCTGTAACCTTGATTTCCTTGATATCCGTGTAATCCAGATCATTATTGATCATGGCATTCAAGGCGCAAGAAATATGCGTATGAGTCAATGCTTCAGTCGGGAAAGCCTTCATACCACATTCCAGAATCTTATAACTCTCACCCAACTTGCCAACCAGAGCTTCAACATCCCAGGCCCAGGATGACACACCATCGCGACCTTCCATGTCCGTAGGATTCATGGTTTCATCTTTGGCATTCCAACCCACAAAGGCATCCATAAAACCCTCTTTGCCTTCAAAGACTTTCTCAGTCCCTGAATAGCCCTTCTGAGCTAGGAGCGCTGCGAAAACACCAGCCTGTGTGGCCATGGGGTCCACGGTATTCTTCATCATGGTCAATTTTCCAGCTGTAGGACAACCAATGGTGTGATTATGACATCCATTGATACCAATGGCATTCACCATTTGATCCACACTGAGACCCAGCATTTTGCTAGCCACGATGGGAGACACAAACTGAGTCAGTGTAGCATGGTGCCACTTGCGTTCACGGACGCCAGGCTTGGCAAACAGGCACAATCGCATCTCAAATTCATAAGCCAGAACGATGGCCACAATCACATCTTTCATGGATGCATCCACCTTCTCGGCTACTGAGAATGCAGCCGGCATTATATCACTGGGATGACTGGGATCGTCCTTCCAATAGATATCATTGAAATCCAGAGCCCGAATCATCAACGAATTGACCAGTGCAGTACTTACTGCAGGCATTTTGTCGCCAAATCCTAATACTGTCGATTCTCCTGCTCCCCCCATTTCCTGATAGATTTCCAGCATGGATTTTACATCATGAGTGTCCATGCTTCCAAAGGCACAACCAATGGAATCATAGAGGTAGCGTTTCACCTCGTAGACGACCTCTTCAGGCAGGTCTTCGTATTTCAAACCGACAGCAAATTCTGCCATCTGTCTTGCAATTGATTTTTCCAATTCTCTCTCCTTTAAATAATAAGCAACCGCTAATTATGCGAATTAAACTAATTGTTTTATAACCGCAGAGCACGCAAAGGGCGCAGAGGTTTTAGAGATTGTTAGCAACTCTTTTTATTACCTGTTTCTGAACAGGAATCCCTAGTGTATGTAACACAAAGAATAAAGCTGCCTCATAAACAGATTCCAGCAAACCAGGATCAAGCTCTTGGTGCACTTCTATGGCTGCCCCTATTATTTTCTCTGAAAGCTCATTTTCTGATAACTTAGTCATCAAATACTCTTTGCGTCCTTCGCGCCCTCAGCGGTTAAGCGTTTCAACTTTTTGTAGTTTTTATTATAGTTTTGCTATGATGGCATCTGCCATTTCAATAGTCGAGGCGGCACCTTTTTCAACCACATCAGCGCGACCCGTCATTTTGGCCATATCATAGGTTCTAACCTTACCCTCAGCCACAACTTCAGCAACTGCTTTGCGAATCTTAGTGGCAATGGCTTGCTCATCAATGAAATCCAACATCATGCAGGCAGACTCAACCATGGCGATGGGATTCACGATGGAGACCGGATAACCAGCATACTTCGGCGCGCTACCGTGCGTCGGCTCGAATACACCAATTCCAGTTTCAGGATTATACTGAGCACTACAGGCAAATCCTAATCCACCAATCAAGCCGGCAAAACCATCAGAAACGATATCGCCAAACATGTTTCCTGCAACGATAACACCATAATTTTCAGGATTCTTGGTCAACCACATCATCTGAGCATCAATATTAGTATTCCACAATTCGATTCCGGGGAATTCCGTTTTCTGAATCTGCTGGGCCATCTTGTACATCATACCCGAGGTCTCACGGATCACATTTGGTTTTTCACAGACAGTCACCGATTTATAACCATATTTCTGGGCGTGTTCAAAAGCCGCTCGGAGAATTCTCTGTGTGGCTTTCTTGGTGAAGATTCGAGTAGAAACAGAAACCTCTTCCACCGGCGTTTCACCAAAGTTGGAGACAAATTTTGGGTGAGTCATCAAGGCTTGATGAACCTGTTCAGGTGGATTGCTCCATTCTACACCACCATACAGACCTTCAGTATTCTGGCGGAAAATAGCTACATCCACACCCGGTTCGTCCACACCTCCATCAGCAGCTCTACGAATAAAATTCAAAGGGTTGCCTTTGTAGGTACGACAGGGACGTAAACAGATATCCAGACCAAAATGTTGTCTCAAACCAACAATGGGGCTTGAATAGACCAAACCCTTGGCCTGTAATTCTGGATCTAATTCTTCAAAAGCTTCGTCCTTGGGCTTTGACGTAATTGCACCAAACAGTCCAATTTTGTGCTCAGCAATAAGGTCCAGGGTACGCTGAGGTAATGGATTACCTTCGCTTCGCCAGAATTCCCAACCAATGTCACCCTCAACATAATTCGCCTCAAAGCCTGCGGCTTCCAAAACTCGGATGGTCTCTTCTAAAACCGGTTTCCCAATACCATCTCCTGGCATGCTTACTATTGTTCTTTTTGACACTTTCATTCTCCTTTTATAAAAATCGTTGGTTTCATTTTTCTAACCACAGAGATCGCAGAGTACGCAAAGTGTGTTTTTTTGCTCGTCCTCTAATCAGTCTGAAGCTGTTTTCTAAGATATTCAAGTAACCTCTGCGTGCTTTGCGCTCTTCGTGGTTAATTGTAAGATATCGGATATATTATCTAAAATAGTTGCACCTGTTTTACTCAAAGCTTCGCGGGTTTGATGTCCACCAGGAATGAGTACACAATCTACGCCAATCGCCTGTGCGACCTCAAAATCGTGCTCAGTATCTCCAACAAAGAGGACATCCTCTGGGGCGATGCCCAGTTCTGACATCCATTGAATTCCATTTTCCACCTTGCTATGGGCATAGTGGTTATCCAAGCCTACAATTTTTAAAAATTGCTTAGTGAGTCCAAAATGAGCCACCAACTCATCCAGCGTATTTTGTTTATAAGCGGACAAGATTGAATGGCTTGCCCTTAACGAACTCAGCTTCAAAAGGACTTCTTTGACACCATCATGAAGATCGACTTCATACTTATGCTTCTCATAGCCATCTATGAACTCTGTACCAACCACTTCAAATGATTCCTCTACAAAATCAAATCCCAATCTGCGGTAATAATCAATGACCGGAAACCCAAATATTTTTTGATAATGGTCGTGATCTATAATCGGCATATCCCGCTTTGCCAGGGTGTTGTTGATGACCATGACAGCCATCCACGAATCATCAAGGAGCGTACCGTTCCAGTCCCATATGATATGTTTATAAGGAAATGTTGTCATCTAGAAGTATCTCTTTCGTCATCCCGAGCGCCATGTACTGAGCTCGTCGAAGTGGAGTCGAGGGATATCTCAACCATTGTAGAATAGGTGTTAATAAACCTGCAAATAATTTCAAAAACCCGCGTGCCTGACATTTCGAGAGCCTCAGCGTGACACGCTTGTTGATATTCTATAAAAACAACCTTTTCCGTCATTGTTATTCCGTCATCTGTGCTTTGAACTCAATGATGACAGCCGCCCGTTCATAAGCCAAGCCAAGCACTTCGCGGATGGAAGATTCTATCTCGTTTTTCTTTTCGCAATCAGCTGGCACAGGCAGTTCAAACAGGATTGATTCAACCGGATCTTCCCCGACAATTCGTAGGTCCTGAACTGTGAATTCTTCATTAAAGACAGAAATGGCCTTCTCTATGATCTCGCGAACCTTGTTTACATTTTTTCCAGTGACAGCAACCGGGTCAATATGAGTCACTATCTGAGCATTTAGCTCATGAGCCAGTTTGTGTTCAACATTATCGGCAATATTGTGGGCAATCGAAGGTGATGTAGCTTCATCAATCTCAATGTGTAATGAGATAAAGCTCTGGTCACCATAATTATGAACAACTACATCATGAACCTGCCGAGCTCCAGGAACCGTAGTTGCCATTGCTGTTATTTCCTGAATAAACTCTAAGGTGGCTGGCTTGCCAAGTAGATCATCAATTGCTTCGCGGGCTATTTCATAAGCAGCCTGCAATATCATGAGCGCCACACCAACACCCATGATGCCATCTACATAAGGAACGCCAAAATAAGCCCCCACCAGCGCTGCAATCACCAGCAAAGTTGTATATACATCGCTTTTATGATGAACCGCATCACCCCGTAAGGCAGCCGAGTCTATAAGATCACCCAGCTGATAGGCAAAGTAGGCCATCCAGGCTTTCCCAAGGGCAGTTAGGGTAACAATGCCTATGACCAACCAATCGATTTTGGACACATCAATATCAGCTTCAGAAAAGAACAATCGATCGACAGCACCTTTAAAAAATTCCAAGGCTACCACAGCCATGAGAATGGCAATAGTCAACGTCGCTATAGTTTCAGCGCGACCATGACCAAAAGGATGTTCTCTGTCAGCAGGTTTTTGGGCAACCTTAAATCCAAAAATGACCACAATCGATGTAGCCACATCTGAAAGTGTATGAAAGGCATCTGCAATGAGCGCAATACTGCTGACCATCCATCCAAAAATAAACTTGATGACAAAGAGGACAAAGTTGCCAATGATGGAGACCCAGCCTTCCAGCATGCCGACATGACCACGGTAAGCCGTCGTTCCTGGCTCAATACCTTTGGGTGTGGTAGTGCGAATCAGAAAGTTGGTAAAACCCATGAGTTACAGCCGTTCCTTGACCCAGTTTTCCAAGCCATCGGTGAGGACCAGCTCCTGAGCTGCTGCACCAACAGGACTGAGTGAATAGGTTTTTCCATTATATTTCAGCGTAGCGCTCTGAAAATTGATAGTGGCTTTCATACCTGTAGTCATAGTCAGGGCATCTCGACCATGGGCATCTAAAAGATCCTGGACCAATTCGGGAGCTTCCAGGACCATAAAACCATTGTTGATGGCATTGCGCTTATAAGTTTCACTAAATGAACCTGCCAGCACCAGAGAAATGCCTCGATACTTCAGAGCGGTTGCAGCCTGTTCACGTGAGCTGCCTGTTCCAAAATTAAAACCACCTACCAGAAAATCACCCTTTTCAACCATGTCCACAAAGGCCGTGTCATAATTTTCCATGACCACACCTGCCTGTTGCTCAGGAGTGAAGTCATCGATATAGGTATATTTCCCCGGGAATATCCCATCTGTATTCAAATTGTCCTGATGACAAAACAGAATATTGCCTGTCAATTCAGTGGGAAATCCATCAAGAATACTCACGGCGATAGCATCAGCAGCCGCTTTCTTGTTGGTCTTAATATCACCGAGGGGGTGAGCATCGTCATATGCATAGGGTGAAACCACTTGACCGGCTACTGCAGAAGCCGCTACCACCGCTGGAGATGCAAGATATGCCTTGGCACTCTTAGCACCCATACGACCTTTGAAATTTCGGTTTGTGGCAGAAATCCCCACTTCATTTTCTTCCAACAATCCCACACCTAATCCAATGCAGGGTCCACAACCAGGAGGCAGCGGTCTGGCTCCAGCATCTATCAGAGCCTGCCAGTCCCCCCTGCTTTCGCTCTCCGCCTGAACTTCACTTGAGGCCGCCGCAATGTAGAATTCCACATGAGCTGCTACTGTTTGACCCTTAATCGTCCTCGCAGCTTCGGCTAAATCTTCCACACGACTATTGACGCAGGAAACCAGGTAGGCTTTGTGAATCTTGAGACCCTCTTTTTCCATCGTCTTGGCCGTTGTCATGGTCTTCACATTGTCAGGACCAGAAACATTGGGTTCGACTGTAGCCAGATTCAGTACCAGCTCTTTGGCATAAAAAGCATCGGGGTCGGCGTAAGGTGCTGTCTGTTTGAGTTTTGAAATACGACCATAATTCATACGGGGGGAATCACCATCATTGGAGTCGGCGTCAGATTCCACACCAGAGAGACCTCTTTTTTCCACACTCAAGGCACGGGCTTCCAGCCAATCGAAAGTCACATTATCAATGGGGAATACACCAGCCAGAGCACCCCACTCCGTAGTCATGTTGGCAATGGTCAAACGCTGATCAATGGATAAGGAGGCCAAACCATCACCCTCAAATTCGATGGCATGATTCAACACTTCATCATGATTGAATAACCCAGCCAGAGTAATAATCACATCCTTGCCCGTGACACCAGGTCTCAATTGACCTTTCAATTCAACTTTGGCTACTGGAGGTACTTGCCACCAGGTTCTCCCGGTTGCCCAAATAGCTGCTGCATCTGTTCTTACAATGGGTGTTCCCAGAACACCGAGCCCCCCATACATATTGGAATGACTGTCAGACGCCACCATCATAACACCAGGCCAGGCGTAGCCTTCTTCACACATGATTTGATGACCGATACCCCGACCGGCAGGATAAAAATCAACACCCATCTCTTTGGCAAAGGCTTCGATACCAGCATATTTCTTGAGGTTGGCTGCGCTGGTATCCTGGACATTGTGGTCCAGTGCATAAACAGGTTGCCTGGGGTTAGCTACTTTTGTAGCACCAATGGCTTTAAATTTATTCATCACGGCGCCAGTATTGTCATGAGTCATCACATGGGCCGGCGAGATGGATAGAAAATCACCACTCCTGACTACATGCCCCTGCTCCAGATCAACGGCATATTTCTGGGCAATCTTTTCAATCAAATTTTGTGACATATTACTTCCTTCTAAAAAATATTTTAACCACAGATTTCACAGATTACTCTGATTTTAAGCGAAAAACACTTTATAAAACTAACCTCTCATGCTTCAACGATTTTTCGCCGAAATTCAGGATTAATCCAACTTTTAAGCCCGTGACTTTCAAATAGTTGAGCGTTTGTGCTCTTTCAATATCACCTATCCTTTTTAGTGCCTTGAGCTCCAATATCACCTTTTCATCTACTGCCAGATCACAAGAGTAGTCCTTTATTCGAACTCCTTTGTAAAAGAGTGGGAACCTTTTTTGCGATATAGCACCAAGTCCCTGGTTTTTCAATTCAATCAGCATGGCTGCTTCATAGGCAGACTCTAAAAACCCTGGTCCTAACTCCTTATGAACTTCAAAGGCACACCCAATAATCTTATAAGTCAAGTCCTCATGAATTAGCTTCGTTTTTTCAAAAACCATCAATCAGTGTAATCCGTGGTTCCATGAATTATTTGATCTCAACCTTGACTGGCATGATCATCTGGATTTGTCCACCCTCTACGATGGTAATCAGATCATCGACATTGAGTGATTCCAGTACACTGTTGGATACCAGATCCATTTGAGCCCCCTTGTTTAACAAGGTCTTAAGATCTGTCTTTTTTTTCAGGTTAGGTAATTCTATAATTTCGACCTCACCCTCGATGCCTGCCGCTTTTTTGGCTAATTCGATGGCGTCGTAGTACCCACCTAATTCATCGATAAGACCACTCTTCTTAGCATCCAAGCCGGTCCAAACGCGACCCAGGGCTAGACTATCCAGAGCATCCATATCATTCAAAGTTTCACGACCCTTAATTACCCGTTCTTTGAATTTAATGTACGTGTCATTGATAGACTCCAGAATCAAGGCACTTTCCTCTTCAGTAGCCAGGCGACTCCCGCTGGCAAAATCTGAATTTTTGCCCATTTTGATACCTTCTACATGCACACCAAAGCGCTCCATCAGCTGGGAAAAATTCAGACGCATACCTATGACACCAATTGAACCTGTAATAGTAGAGGGATAGGCAATAATGCTATCAGCCTGACAGGCAATGTAATAACCACCTGAAGCAGCTACATCCGACATGGAAGCAATAAGTGGCTTAATATTGGCGGAGTCTGCCTCGGTGGTTTTGAGAATCTCTCGCCACATAATATCTGACGCCAGCGCAGAACCACCACCACTGTCTATGCGCAAAACAATGGCCTTAATACTCTCATCTTCACGGGCAGTTTTAATTGCCTCGGCAATGGTTTCGTCACCCATGGTGGTTGATCCTGAGGGCGATCTGTTGCTTTTTCCTGAAACGATACCTCCCACTGCATAGATTACTGCGATCTTGTCACTGACCTTGTCATCACGCCAGGCGTATTGGTATCCAGGGATATCTGTCTTCGTTTTCAAATTGATAATTTTTACTTCACCATCGTTGAGTTCATCAACATAATCTTCGAATTCATCAGGATACATGGTCCCAGTAATAAGTCCAGCCTCTTGAGCTGTTGATGTGAGCAAATAGGGACCATTATTCACAACCTCGCGAGTCCTATCCAGTTCCCAATCTTTTCCTTCAGCAAGACCTGAAATAAACTCGCTATAGATGCCGTCCAACAGTTGAGAGTAATTCACGCGCATAGCTTCAGACATTTTATCATTGAGATAGGGATCTGCAGCCGTCTTATAGGGACTCACCCTCCACACTTCAGGAACAATGGAAAGTGTGTCCAGCAAACCTTTGAAAAAAGTTACTTCCATAGCCAAACCGCGGAGATCCACTCCTGCCATATCATGGACGTAGATTTCATCTGCCATTGAAAGCAAAAAGGTGCTTTGGTTTCCCAGTCCGAATTTGCTATAAACGATGATTTCTTTCCCGGCATCATGGAAACGCTGGAAAGCCTCTCTCATCTCTGTTGTTTTGCTGAAACCAGCCCGAACGTTCCCTAGGTCAATGATCATTCCATCGATATCTGGATCCTCGGTGTATTCCTGCATTTCATCAATGAATTTTTTTAACTGTTTTCCATAGACAACTGCGCCACCAATAAAAGGAATATTAAAATCAAAATTGATGGGAAAATTGGGTTTCTTCATTGCTGGTTCTTCAATGAAGAGTCCCTCCAGTTTCATGCGTAGATATGTTTTGGTCTCTTTTTTGAGAGCTTTCTCTCCAAAAACTGAACGATAAGGATTCGCTGTTGTTCGTATAACCAGGGTTTGAGATGAAAAACTGCTAGAATTCCCATGACTCTCAAGACCCATATCAGGCATAGAAATACTCAATGAAACACCATAGTTGCTATTATCTAAATCTGTAAAAACGTTTAAGCGGACGCCTTTAATCGGCTCGACAAATCCAGTGAGTGAGCTTGATAGATCAGAATTTCCCTCTGTAATACCCATGTCAATCCCAGCACCAAAACGACCCGTTCTATTTTGAAAAGCTACCCCTGAGTTCAGCATAAGCGCATCATTGGAGCCAGACCAAACGTTTTGAATATGTGCTCCCAGTGCCAGCATGGGGAGAGGACGATGCATCCAACCCAGGTCATAACGACCCTCCAGCCAGGCTGAATTATCAAAACTATAGGTGAAACCCAGGCTGTGTGATTGGGAAAGCTTTATTCCCTGACTAAAACTCCAAATGTTTGTGGCGGAACCAACATCCCACTGATAGCCAAAGCCGGTGGTTTTTGATTGACTGAAGTAGGCGAAATCCTTAGTGAAAACGGATCCGTCAAAGTGAGTCATCAGCATGCTCTCGGTGTGGTTATTGAAGCCCAGACCGGCTGGGTTGTAGCGAACGGCCAGAGGATCATCTGTGGCTGCTACGGAAGGCTGAAGTACCTGGATTTGAGCCATGATAAGACTCGTGCTTATTAGGAATAATGCTATAGTTCTGACCATAAAAGTCGTCCTTTCGCTAAATATCTGTGATCGATCTGTATCTATGTTTTTCAACTTCTTATGAGATGGTAAGCTTGTTGTCGAACTATGCCTTGAAGGGTTCGAATGAAACAAAGTCTGCGTGGTGAACAATAATTGATTCAACAGTTCTCATCCCCAAGTCTCCTTCTTTGGAGTG
>JABIFG010000176.1 GCA_018650795.1 Fidelibacterota bacterium | reverse complement strand
GTGGAGGCGGGGAGAATCGAACTCCCGTCCGAAAAGCAAAGCCAATCAACGTCTACATGTTTATTCCGAACTTTAAATTCACCGCTACAGCTCCTCCGGACTGGATCATATAACGACTATTCAGCTAAATTTAAGATTCCCACCGCTGACGAGTGAGTCTCCGATCCCATTTTAGCGACGCCCCAGACCCTGCCAATGGGCAAGAGCAGAGAAGGAACGAGCTGCTATTTAATTAAGCAGCTAGTGCGTAGTTAGATTCGCCATTTATAATAGGCGTCCAATTTTTTAAAGTGATTTTGGGAAAACACTACATGCAGCCAATGGTCTTCGTCATCCCGTCGAAACCAGGTCGCCCCCATTTTCAATTAGCGAAATCAATAAACAACTAAAACGATGTAAAAACCAGTACTTTGTTGGCGTGGTCCCTAGAGTCTACATAGTGTGTAATTCTGGAGACTCTACAAGGATCAAGGGAAAACTGATATTTACGGTTTGATTAATGTAACTACTTGACATCAAGTTTTGGTTTATATTTTCAGACAGTTGGATAAAAACAGATGAACACATTAGAAATATGAGCAATTCTTCACAAAAAAGGAATGGTTTTTCCCTCGTCGAATTGGCCATAGTTATCATCATCATTGGTATGCTTAGTAGTATTGCAATTCCCATTTATTACAAATATGTGGATAATGCCAGACGCACGGAGGCAGTCGCATCAATTGGGACTATTAAAAGCCAAATATTAATTTATTATGCAATGGAAGGGCATTTCCCAGTTGAAACCATCTATACTAGTGTAATCGGCAAAACTTGGAATGACATCAAGCCGGGGGAGCTTACCGGGCATTATTTCGTAGATAATAACTTCCATTACCGCAGTACAGATGGCGTCGAATTCAGGATCAGGTGTTTAAATAACAACAAGATGGAAAATAATGTCTGGTTAGATCATAATGGTGATTGGAAGTTTGAAGTTGAAGAATAGTAAAAGGGCGGCTGGATTTTCATTAGTTGAATTGGCCATTGTCATCATCATCATTGGTATACTCAGTGGTGTGGCAATTCCCATTTATTACAAGTATGTTGAAAATTCAAAACGCTCTGAAGTAATGGTCACCATGAGATATGTTAAAAACTATCTGGATATTTTCCATGGTTTGGAGCAATACTACCCTCTTGCACCAAATTGGGAAAATGTAGTTGGCTCTGATTGGAATGATGTACCAAACGCCGGGCTGAGAGGTACATATTTCCTGAGTAAATACTATGATTATAAATGTGTGGATGGAGAAGAATACAGGATCAGGTGTTACTGGGACAATGGCCGGGAGGCAAATTTCTGGACCAATGAGAAGGGCGATTGGAGTTGGGAAATCCCAGAAGAAGATTGGTAAGCTATCTGGTTTCTCCACGGATCAGGTCATTTATTGTTATCTAAATCAATCCACATAATTTCATAGCATGAGAAACGAAATCATTTATACCGCAGATGTGCTCCAGGCTATAAACGCTGGGCGACCCGTTGTTGCTCTGGAATCAACTATTATAGCCCACGGCATGCCCTATCCACAAAATCTGGAATTTGCCAGAGAAGCTGAGGCCATTGCGCTTACTTATAGCGCTCAACCTGCCACTATTGCCATACTTGGTGGAAAGGTGTGTGTGGGTCTGGATGATGGACAGTTGGAACAACTGGCATCTGATCCATCGGTAGGGAAGGTGGCAACCCGTGAGATCGGATCTACACTGGCCCGCAAAGGCAATGGAGCGACCACTGTATCAGCTACGATGAGCTTGGCTCATGCGGCAGGTATAAAGGTGTTTGCGACGGGGGGAATAGGTGGTGTGCATCGGGACGCTGACAAAAGTTTTGACATTTCAGCTGACCTTATTGAACTATCCAGGACCCCGGTAATAGTTGTCTCTGCTGGGGCTAAAGCTATCCTTGATCTCCCAAAAACTCTGGAATATCTGGAAACTATGAGTGTACCAGTAATCGGGTATCAGACCGATGAATTTCCAGCTTTTTACTCCCGTAAGTCAGGCTTGATGTTATCGGCCCGGGCTAACTTCGCTAAAAATATTGCTGCAACATATCTTGCTCAACTTGAGATGGGTATTTCCTCAGGAATTCTGATTGCTAACCCGGTACCGGAGGAGTTTGATCTTCCGTTTGAGACAATGGACAAACATATTGCGATCGCATTGCAGGACGCACAATCAGAAGGTGTTGAAGGTAAAGCACTTACGCCCTTTCTACTGGGGCGAATAGTTGAGCTGACTGAAGGTGAAAGTTTAGTGACAAATCGGGCTCTGGCATTGAACAATGTGAAGCTGGGCGCTGAAATTGCTTTTAAGCTGTCAGAACTGACTTGAAATGGCTCATGTAGAAACTATATTCAGGCCGCTTTTTAAAATGTTGTACTAAGCACTCCGGCGATTGAGCCTGTCGAAATCAAAGGAGTAAATTAGCACAATTATTCACGAGGTGTGGCGCAGTCCGGCTAGCGCACCTGCTTTGGGAGCAGGGGGCCGGGGGTTCAAATCCCTCCACCTCGACATTAGATAAGCCTCTGACTCATAACGAGTTAGAGGCTTTATTGTTTTATACTCCATCTGCCAAAATTACAGATATTTACCCCTCAACTATGC
>JABIFG010000175.1 GCA_018650795.1 Fidelibacterota bacterium | reverse complement strand
GACTTTAACCCGTTAGATTAAACGCCGGTGACGGCATACGGGCAGTTCTCGCATTGTAATATACGCCTGTTTCAGTTAATTTCATGGCAAGACCACTGCGTTTTGTGTATGTTACAGAGCGAGAACTGACCCCTTTTTTCCTCTGACCCCTTTTTTCCTCGTAAGTAAGGAAGGCCTTTCGTCTAAGGAAATACACCGATGCCTGAAACGATATATCGTAAGAGAATTATATCCACTTATTCTCGGTGTTTTGGGTAATAACCGTAAAGTCTTGACATAGGAGCGTCATGCAGTGGTAGAGAGCTTCTTTGGTAGCCTGAAACAGGAACGGGTCCAGTGGGAAAATTACCAGACCCGCTATGAGGCTCAGCAGGATATATTGGAAGTACATCACCATGTGATACAACAGTGATCGGCTGCATTCGTATCTTGGATACATGAGTTCCAACGACTATGAGCAGCAGGTGCTGGAGTGGGGAAAAGTGGCTTAACTCTGTGTGCAGTAGGGGTTGACCACGTCAGAGCTGTTACAAAATGTTACACAAGGGCTTACGCTCAAGTGATAGGATGCTGATTACTTAGTACGGCTTTCAATCTGAGCAATGATTTCTGAAGGGCTGGAGCCTACTCTCTCAGCAATCAGAAAAAGAGTCATGATTGAGGGCTGTCTCTTCCCTCTCTCAAGTAAGGAGATGAAAGTGCGATCTAAACCACACTCAAGAGCAAGTTTTTCTTGTGAGAGACCTGAATCTAGGCGTTTCTCTCTTAATATTTCACCTGTAATTTTGAGCAGTTCTTCCTTGCTTTCCATGCAGCAAAGAATCTTCTCTTGATGACTGTCAGTCTACGGACTATAGTCTTCAATGTGAGCTTGATAGCTATAGCATTGTCAGTAAGAAATATTAACTTATTCTAATTGGTGTAAATATTTAATAAAATGAATGTATTCAATAAAACAATTCATGCGCTACTGATTGTCCTGATCATGGTTGTTACAAATGCAGCAAGTGCAGCAATTACAGTCGATATCAGCGCCCTGACTAATTCCAGCCACCCGTTGAACACCCCGGACAATCAGATAAAGCAGGAAATTGTGATGACCTGGACTGCTGCACAGGTGACAAGTGCGACATTAAGCGGTTATTACTACATCTTCGATACGGATGATGCTTCTAGCACCACATTAGCCGAGGTTCTATCAGGAACACAGCTAGGTTCAAGTGCCGTGAGTGTGACCAGTGTCTCACTTGCTGATAGTAATTCACACTACTTCCATATTGTTGCTTTTGATAGTGAAGGCGCATTTGGCTCAGTGCAAACCTATGGTCCAATTGTAATCAACACCAGTCCCGATGTTTCCACTGTGACCGATAGCAGTGGAGATAACAGTGGTAGTAACGGTACCGATCAGACATTAACCATTAGTGGCTCTCGTTTTATGGATGCAGTTTCTGTGAAGGTGAGCACCACCAGCCTGCAATCAGTTACCCGAAACAGCTCTCAACAAATTACCGCAACACTGCCATCCGGATTTACTGCAGGGACCTACGATGTTGAGGTGACCAATACGGCTACGGGTAAATCAGGTACAAAAAGTTCTGCCTATACAGTGACGGCCTCGAATATAGCTCCAACAGCAGTTGCTGCAATTGTTGGACTGTCTGCCCCCTACTCTTACACGAAAACAGATGCAACCAGCACCGTGACCATCTCTCTAACGGGGGCTGACTCAACAGATACCGATGCCAGTGATACATTGACCTATACCTGGTCTGTTGATGAAGTACCAACGGGCACATCAAATTCATCAATTTCCAGCACAACGAGCATTAACCCTACTTATCAAACACAAGCTGCGGGAAAATATGTATTTGGGTTGATGGTGAGCGATGGAAAAAGCAGTAGTGAAAAGGTACAAGTTGTTGTAGTTGTAAGTGATTCGCAATCGACTGACTATCCACTTGTACTTGAGGTTGGAAATTTTAAAATTACAAAGCCAATTACTGGAGAAAGTATATCAGGCGTTGATTTTCCAGAGGTTTCAACAAGCAGCAACTTTATTTTCAAAATTGATGCTGCAAGCTGGGAAGCACAGAATACTGAGTCTGCAGCATTTGGTTTTTCACTTGAAAGGAAAGATAGAGTAGAAACTCCTGATGATGAGTATCGCCGCGCCTTGATGGTAGTGAGGCCGCTCAAGATCGAGAATGGAACGGTCTCGCTACTACCCAATACCGAGGTTCGTGGTTGGGGATGGAAGTATCAGAATCAGGGGGAGATGGCGTGGCGAACGGTGACTAATCCGAGCGAGGTAGCGCAGTATATCTCCATCAGCGGGCAGACGATCATTGTCGATTATCATAATCTCAGAACTGCCGCAGGACTCTCTGCAACCTCCGACCCGAATGGTTTTGATTGGCAGTACAGGCTGTTATGGAGCAAACACCTGAATCAATCCTCATTGCAGCCCTTAACGTCTTCAGTGGTGTCAACCGACTGGCTACCGCTGGTACTGGAAACCAGTTTTACCGATCCATTTGACCAAGGGTATGGTATTACTGGATCAGTGTCAGTTGGTGGATTTCAGAAAGGCTCGATCACAAATAACTCTGCACCTATTGCATTAGCAAAAGCATATATTGATGGCGTCAACTACTCCTCATATACTTACACTGGGGCTGACACAGTTACTGTTACACTGAATGCATCTGATTCATTTGACTACGAATTTGATGATCTTTCTTTTCAATGGAGTGTGCTTGGAAAACCTTCAAACGCATCAGACATAAGTTTGTCGAGTAGTACAGGTGCACAAGTGAATTTTCAAATTAGTACAGGTGGAACATATACGTTAGGGTTAATTGCAAATGATGGAGAGTTCAATAGTCTACAGCAGCAAATTGATATTGTATATGACCCAAGTTTTCCGCCTATTGCTAATGCAGGGTTAGATGAAAATGTAATTGCAAATGGTAACGCTTTAGCATTGAATGGAGGTCAATCATCTGATGGTGATAGTTCTTCAGGTGCGCTTAGTTATTTATGGTCTCTTACAAGCAGTCCGTCAGGTAGTAATGCAACAATAAGTAGTCCAACAAGCCAAACAGCTTCTCTTGCTGGTTACGATAAAACTGGTTTGTATACTATCCAGCTTCTTGTTACAGATGATGGTGATCTAACAGGCTCTGATGAGATAGTAATAACGGCTGGTCTTGGTGGTGTTGATCGAGCAGCTTCGACAATAGTGCTAGATTCAACGGATGTAATCGTTGAATCCAGTATTACAGCATCAATTACGCCCAGAGATGAAAATAATAATGTGTTGGGTTCAGGTTTTAGTGTTGATTTAAATTCAACTATTGGTGAAGTATCTGACGTTGTTTATTCTGGAGATGGTTCTTATACGGCAACAATTGTAAGCTCATCAAGTGGAGAAGGCATAATTACAGCGACTGTGAATGATATATTAATTGATGCATCAGAAACCATATTATTCAAATCACATGCTGAATCCTTGATCCAATATATACAGGCAAATAACAAAGGCATAGCAATCGAAAAATGCGGATCCATCAATGAAAACATAAATTTTATTGTGAGTCCGAGTGTGCTCGACAATCGATCCCGCAGCATAGCAATTGACTTCAAAGTGGATATCGCAAGAAGCAAAGATGCATTTTGGATGTTAGGTGATCTGCCTCAAGATATTACAGGAAATGTGCATATGTCTGGATCTCCAGATGGTGACGGATTAACGCCGAGAATAATACTATTTTCTGATACTTCAGACACATTCTCCGACTTGGTGAATTTTACACTTTTCATTAGTCATGAAAATTACTGTGCTGGGGACTTTTCTATAATAATGACAAGTATCTCAGCGGGCAATGACGGTTATGAGCTTAGTGGAACAGTTAGTGAGGAAATATTTTCAGTAGATGTTCTAGATAGTGCAAACATAGCCATTGTTTCTCATGTGATTGGGATTGGCGAATCGTTTAATGTTTCTCTAAATATTAATGATGCATCAGATACAGTTGGTAATAATAGCTTTCAACTCAGAAGCAGCAACTCAACTGATGTGATCAGCGCATCACAAATATTGGACAGTAGTGGAACGGCTGTATTCACTGTTACAGCAGGTGAGATGGGTGATCGTATGTTATCGATTTATACAGTGCTTGATGGTTCAGATATGCTTGTTGGTTCTAAAGAAATATCTGTTAGAGATGCATCTGATGCTCCCAATTTCAATCAAAATGATTTTGCCTATACTGCAAGTGCTTTAGTTGGGAGTCTATACCAAAGTGGACAAACACCTTCAGTCACTAATAATGACTCATACACATCTTTCTTTGCAGTCAATCTACCGTCATGGGCTAGCATAAATGAAAATACTGGGGTTATCACAGGAACTCCTACAGAAGCAGATGTTGGTATTTATGATGACATAACTCTTGGTGTCACTGATGGCCGTTACACAAACGAATCAAGCCCATTATCAATTCAGGTTTTTAAGCTGCCACTACTGACCTCGAGCAGCACAGATACCCTGATTCTAGGGGAGGATTCAGAAAGTCAGATTAATATTAGCGGCGGCAGCTCCAAATTCACCTATTCATCTAGCGATGATAATATTGTAACTATTGATGGTAATGGTCTGATCACAGCTCTGGAGGCAGGTAGTGCAACAATCACAGCAACAGATCAGATGTTTACGAGTGAGGTTTTTACGATCGAAATTGCTGTTATTGATCACCAAGCACCAACTATTACGGCTGACAAGCCAGAGGGTGAGTATGCTGGAAATGTTCGTGTAGCTCTAAAGTCAAATGAGCAGGGAGGGATTTACTACACTACAGATGTCAGTGAACCATATACATGGATACCATATAATGACAGCAGTAAAATCCTCTTGAGCTCTACTACAAGACTTCGTTTTTATGCTGAAGATGTGGCAGGTAATCAGTCTGATGTAGGGAATATGCTGTACCGCGTGTTGCAAGATTCAGATTTTGATGGAATGCCCGATTTATGGGAGCAGCAATACAATCTTGAGCCATTCTCCACTGATGAATCCGCTAATGATCCTGATAATGATGGTTTTTCAAATTTGGTAGAGTACCAACAAGGTACAGATCCAACAACCTCAAACTGGAAAGTGAACTTAAGCATCGATGATCAGACCCTCTGGCCGGGAGCAAGTTCAGAACTACTAATACGCCTTACTCCTCAATACTCGACTGAAATTAGATCATTTAATATTGGGTTGATCACGGACAGTGAAGAGCTATCTGTATCCGATGGTTATTTCGGTGATAGTGTTGATGGTTGGATAATTGATACTAATAGCATCGAAATCCCTCTATCTGGAAAGAGACAGGTGAATTTAACCGCTACTCAAATTTCAGGCAATCCACTTTCTAATGAAACATTGATCAAATTGCCCATCAATATTTCACCATTATCTCAAGTCGGTCATGTGTTTGAAGTGGACTGGGTAGAAGCGACTACTGCGCTAACAGTGGACCAGTATAATGTTGATATCACTAAGGGTAATGGTCAAATTTCACTTGGTAATGGCATCATTCAATACTATGCGGTCTATCCCGGATGGAATATGGTTAGCTTTCCTATGCAGCTTACACGTAATAGTGCATCTGAAATATTGGATAAATCTAGCAACTCAAATTCCATATGGAAATATCAAGGAGGGTACTGGAGAAGTCATATTCGTAGTGTTCCTCAATTCCTGAACTCACTCCAAAACATTGAGTCATCTATTGGGTATTTCATATACAACAATGGATCAGAAAGCGATGAGTTTACCATCTCTGGCATACCATCAGCCTCTACAATCCGCCTTAACAGAGGGTGGAATGCGGTAGGGATAAATCAAGATGTTTCAGATATTGATAGCTTTCTTGATATTAACAATGCTGCCTCAATCTGGCAGTATGATCCAATCAATAGACAGTGGTTAAGCTATTTTGATGGCTTTGATCCAGTGATAAACTCCTTGAAAGCACCACTTACAACTGGGGCTGGATACTTTGTGAATGTAGAATAATTGTATCTGGTCCTTCTGTATAGGAAAAAATTTGGACCCAATGCGATTGATAAAGTTTGTGGCTACAGTCTATATCAACCCTTGGGACTGAGTAGGATTTTCTCAGATACTGTCAGGTAGCTGTTGTAGGTCTTGATCGTTCATGCATGGAGGGTAGCACAACCTTGCTCTTATCAACCTCAAGAAGATTGCTGATGTGCTTGGGTGTACTGTGGTTGAGGTCATTGTGAGTACGAATTACAGCTTAGTATTTTTGAAAAGAGGGTAGAGTAGAGAGCAGGGGATAGCCCCTGCCCTCCCTCATCAAACCGTGCATACGGTTCTCCCGTACACGGCTTTCCGATATCCTTCTTCTACAAGGCATTGTGCTTCCACTTTGCACTGGTTGGAACTGGGTAGAGT
>JABIFG010000174.1 GCA_018650795.1 Fidelibacterota bacterium | reverse complement strand
ACAAACCAGCGCCTTTCTTGAGGAAGTGGGTTTTGATCATTCACGCAAACCGCGTTTACAGGATCTACAATTTGTTCAAATAGATGAATTTTTCCCCATATCTCCAACTCAGCATAACAGCTTTTATGATTATGTGATGAAATATTACATCAATGGGTTCGGTATCAGCGCCGAGCGTGCTCAACTTATTGATGCAACGAAAATTAGCTTACCTCAGGGTAAAACGTGCAGCGAAATATTTCCAGATGATGTGGTTGATCTCAGCTTAAGATTTAGTCAACCTAATACAATCAAAGGTCGATTGCAAAAAGAAGCGATTGAGCGAGTTGATGAATATTGCACAGATTATGAAAGACGTATCCGAGAAAAAGGAGGTATTGGTTTCTTCCTCGGCGGTATTGGTCCGGATGGTCACATAGCCTTCAACGTCCGCGGATCAGATTATTTTTCAACGACTCGATTGACACCCACAAATTTTGAAACACAGGCTGCTGCAGCTTCCGATCTAGGTGGCATTGAAGTATCCCAGAAACGTCTGGTTATTACCATCGGTCTCCAGACCATTACCCACAATCCTGACGCTACTTGTTTAATTTTCGCAGCCGGAGAAGCCAAAGCCCAGATTGTAGCCGGATCCGTTCAGGAGGTCGCCCACAATACCTATCCCGCTGGCGCACTGCACTCCATGCCCAATGCCAGATTTTATATTACTTCAGGGGCGGCAGCATTCCTGGATAGAAGACAGGCCCATGAAATCGAAACAGCTGCTGTAGTTGCCGAAGAGATTATTGATCAACACCTCATCACACTTTCCATGCGTTCACACACACGCATTCTTGATCTAACTGAAGCCCAGGTTGCCGAAAAACAGGTTACCGCAATAGCTCTTAAACGAAGTAAATTAGAGCTTCCACAGATCAAAAAGAGGATTTTTGAAGATCTCCAGTCGAAACTTAATCGAGGTCTGACACCTGTCGAAAATGACGTGTTTTTCCACACTGCACCCCATCATGACGACATCATGCTGGGATACCTCGCCCATCTTGTCCATCTCGTGCGAACACCCCTGAACGAACATCATTTTGCCTATATGACAAGTGGTTTTAACGCAGTGACCAATGAATTCGTCCAGGATCAGATAACAAACGCTATGGAGCATATGGGAACCGGGCAGTTTAAACACCTCAGAGCAGAGGGTTATTATGATGCCGATAATGAGGCTGCTGCCCAGAGAGATATTTACACTTATCTGGATGGTGTTGCCCACCATAGTAGAACCTTGCAAAATAACGGCTCATCCCGTCGGCTCATCCGTAACCTGCTGATCTTATATCCAGGGTATAACCTGGACACGCTCACCACTAAGATGCAGGAGCTCATTGAATACCTGAACTCACGGTATCCAGGTCAAAAGGATGACCCGGTCATGCAGTTGCTCAAAGGACGTATCCGGGAGTGGGAAGCCGACCTGGTCTGGGGACATTATGGAACGCCGATAAAAAATGTTCATCATCTGCGTTTGGGTTTTTACAAAGGTGATATATTCACTGAGGATCCAACTATGGATCGCGATGTTCAACCAATTCTTGAATACATGGAAAAAATCCGCCCCACTGTAGTTACCCTGGCTCTTGATCCGGAGGCTAGTGGTCCAGATACACATTATAAGGTCATGCAGGCCATTGCTGAAGCTATTCGGCTCTATAAAGAGAGACATCCCGAAGCCCCCTTGCGAGTCTGGGGTTATCGTAATGTGTGGTTCAAATTTCAGCCAACAGATGCCAATATCTTTGTCCCCGTGTCACTCAATTCAATGGCGATTATGAAAGAGACCTTCAAGTATTGTTTCCAATCTCAGGTGGATGCTCCTTTTCCCAGTTACGAATTCAATGGTCCCTTTTCTGGCTTAGCCCAAGCTATTCAGGTACAGCAGCATCAGGATATGAAAAGGGTCATGGGGCGAGATTTCTGGTACGAAAACAGTCATCCCCGAGTGCGAGCCGCCCATGGTCTGGTCTATCTCAAAGAGATGGAGCTGGAAGAGTTCTACACCAGGGCCAGAGAGTTACAGAAGGTCACAGAATCTCAAGCTTAGGATATGATTTCAGATCTTGATCTGAGCCTTATAGGTGTTACGTATTTTTAGAAACACTTCGGAGTAAGTATTTGATTTGAAGTCAGGGAAAGTATTCTCAAATGAATGGAAACGCCCACCCTCAAAATAGAGTGTGGGATCTGCATAAATTCCCTGATCCAGATAAATTTTTTGTCCATTATACTTGGCTGAGGCCAAAACCAGCTTGTGAAAATCCAGATAACCCACATCCAGATTTACTTTTCTGGCACCCCCAATAGCAAGTTTTGTCTCAATATCGTTGCAAAGCACCTTGAGACCAGCCAGATCACCGGGACTTCTCAAACCCTGGAAACTGAGGAAGGTTCTGAAGATTGGCAGACCCATTTCCTCATCGTAGTAGTTGGTTAAATCGAAGGGAAAATCGGAACTTCTAAAGTCGATCATGCCCATTTCAGCCTGACACAATTTAGTGGCCTGATCCAACACTTCAGCATCTGAAAACAATGCTCCAATGAAATATTTAACGTTTTGTGGGTCTATAGTTTTCATTTCTGCCTCTGATTCAGAACATATCTGGCTTCTTCTAGTTTTTCCAGGGGTATTCCAAAGCGCTCCTTAATTATTTTTTCTGCCAGGTTGACTTCACGGATTTTCTCGATGGTTTCTGGTGAAGTAATTTTGATGAAATCGCCTTGAACAAAAATCATTTCCTGGCCTTCCACGCGCGTAAGGGTAAGATCATCCATCCCGGGAAGCTGAAAAGAAGCATCCCAGAATTTGGAAAATTGCTCCCAAGGGACAGGGCGGTCATCGAAACGATAGCGCCTGACAAATTGTCCCTTGCGATAGGTATACACTGCATACTCATCTAACTCGGGATCAAAGCGTAATGAGAGTCCAGTTTCAGCTGATAAGCGAGCTTCAATGCTGGACTTTTTTAATAGAAGCGGTCTGAATATCATGTAACCAGGATCCACCAGATAGCGGGCGCCACCAAATTGAAGCGTGACCGCTGAATGCGTGTTTTGTCCCCAATTCAAATGACATATTAACGGTTGAGCATCGTAGCCTAGAATAGTAAAGATCCCACACAAAAAATAAGTCAACGAAAAACATGTTCCACCTGCATGCCATTCAAAATGATCTGATGTGACCTCATCGGGTAACCTGAGTCGCTGTGTACCCAGTTCCTGTCCTCTTTTCAATATCTTGCTGATATTCTCATACGGGAGCCGGCTGAAATACCTGGAGACTTCGGCGATATGTTCCAGGGATGGCTTTGGTTCATCAAAGCGGAAGTCTTTTAGAAAGCGGAAAATTTCCTGCTCATATTTTGCTGGACCAAGGAGGGCAAAGTTATCAATCATTGGCTAGGTCGATTTTAAAAAGCCCGCCACCACCCGGTCCACTTGCACCGTAAGAGTGGGTACCACCCCACAAATTTCCTTCCGAATCAAAAGTGAGAGAACTCACCCATCCATCTGGGAGGGGT
The DNA here is from genome assembly GCA_018650795.1 of Fidelibacterota bacterium. GTDB lineage: Bacteria > Fidelibacterota > UBA8477 > UBA8477 > JABMPR01 > JABMPR01. Next base: position 37,110 of record JABIFG010000174.1, on the reverse strand, counting down.
GAGTTTTCGTCAGTTAAAAAAGTTTGCCACATGCCAATTCCTCTATTCTTAGAAAGGGTCCCATCCAAAATTGCTAATCCCTCATCTAATGCACACCAAAGGTTATTATTATTGTCGATCACAATATCATTGATCATTGGATATTTTACAGTGAAAGGTACAGGGAAATATGTCCAGCTGGAACCATCGTAGAGTGCGAGGTCCCAGGATTCTGTAATAACCCAGATATGGTTATCATGATCGATAACTATGCTATTAAGCCAGGATGGGTTGGGTCCATCGTAAACAGTCCAGGAATTGTGATCGTAATGTACGAGTGAAGAATCAGCAGTATACCAAATATCTCCATATTTGTCTATGGCAATATCATCTGCGGGGGGTAAACCAAGTGAGTCAAAATCTGTCCATTGAACTCCATCGAATTTAGATGGTCCAGAATGATTATAGAAACCCACCCATACATTATCATACTCATCAATGGTTATCCCACTTGGGTATAAACATCTCTGACCTGGCGGACAACGGCGGTAATATTCTTTAACACCCCCTCCATCCCATTTAGCTAATGTCCCCCCGGTAATCCAGGCATTGTTCTCACTATCAATGTCAACAGAGAAAATTTCAGCTGCATCATTGTAGGGTTTCCATCCATGCCAGTCTGTTCCATCGAACATGTAAAAGTAACCAACATCTAGACCGACCCATACACGGTTTAACTCATCAAGGGCGATAGACCATACATCATCAATAGTGTAGTTTGGTAGTCCCTGATTGCTTTCATTATAAAACGTCCATGCACTCTCGGAAAAAAGTATATTAGGGTAGACCTGCACATCAAAATTGATCTCGGCGTAACCTCCTCGACCGTCTTCAACCCGACAGTAAATGGGATACTGGGAAACTTCAATAGGCGCTTTCCATGAAACCGTATCCCCAGAACCATAAATTGTACCCTCAGGTGCTGTCCAGATATATTCCAGAGAATCGTTGTCAGCATCCTGAACAGAACAATACAAAATGGCAAACGTCCCTCCTTCCACACCTCCATCGATAACACCAAAAGATTGAATATTTGGGGAGTGATTCTGTTTAACCGGCTCGCTCTCCTCGCACGAGAGGAGCAAGAGAGTTATCATTGCCATCAGGAATGATATCGCTTTACTCATCGATTATGCTCAGTTTGAAAAGTGCCACATCGCTAGAATCGCTTGGCCAGCTGTGATTCCAGAGGGCACCCCAAATATTACCTTTTGAATCAGAAGCGAGAGAATAGATCAATGGATTTTCAGAAAATATGGAGTTGTCTGTATTAAAAACAGGCGACCAGGCTGCATCTTCAGCCAAATAGGCGGAGTGCCTATTTGCTCGTGCGATTCCGCCATACTCAAATGAACACCAAATTTCATTTTCATTTAAAATTTCAATATCAGTCAAGGGCCAAAAATTTGAAGGCGGTGGAGCGAGTGTCCACTCATTTTCGAAAAAGCTAGCAAGCTCTCCAGAGTAGGTGCCCACCCATACACGATCAGATTCATCAATAGCAATACAGCCCGGCCAACTAGGAGCGGGACCTTCAATTGTGGTCCAGTTCAAGCCATCATAATACGTTAGGATGCCTGCACCACCCCAAATGGAGTCGTTCATGGAAATGTACCATAGATTATTATTTGAGTCGAAAGTTATTGCTGCGGGTTCCGGTATGGCTGTACCTGTGACACTCGAGTCATAATGGGTCCAATTCGTCCCATCATATTTTGAGATTCTAGCCTGTCTATCATCACCTCGACCACCGACCCAAATATTATCCTGTTTATCAATAGCCACCGTGTAGGACCAGCCACTATGGGAAATCTTGGAAAATCCTGATTCATCAGCTTTTGCTATCCAGCTGGCCGCAGCTGTAATCCAAGCGTTCCCTTGACTGTCCACAGCCAAGTCAACACCATCGTCCCATGAGGCAACATCCCAGGTTAACCAATTTGTTCCGTCAAACCGACTCGCATCGTGAGATTCATCTAGCGTCCAGACCACATCATCGCTTGTGATTGCTACATCCCACAACAAGTTGGAAGGTAGACCCGAATTGTCTCGATTATAAATTGTCCATTCATATTCCGGAATATATTGTGGAAAAACTTGAACATCAAAATTGACCTCCACATATCCACCCCGACCATCTTCCACATGGCACAAAACTGGATAACGGGAAACTTCTTCTGGTGCCAACCACAATACCGTATCGCCAGATCCAGCAAAAGTCCCAGCTGGTGAACTCCATGTATAGGTAAGGGAATCATCATCTTCGTCTGTGACCAGGCAAATGAAGGTCCCAAGCTTTCTGGCTTCAACACCAGAGCCAATAAGGCCAAATTTTATAATTTCAGGATTCTGGTTGGGCTTGAATGGCTCGGTTTCCTCGCAGGTGAGCAGTAACAATAGGGATAGGGCGGACCACACAATCCAGCCAAATGCCTTCATTTGTGCCTCTGGTCTGGATCTTTTATTCTTATCATAATTGTTTCCAAGGCCAGGAATGTAGGACAGGATTTTGTTGCAACAAAGTTTAGACTATATTGATTTCCTACTGAAACAGAGAGTAAACTTTATGGATGGTGCCCTAAAATCTTTGAATGGTGTTAATTTCATTGATCTCACACAAAGCGATTCAAATATCAATCGAGAAACCGATTTGAATGATCTGTTAAGTTTGTGTTACTATCATAATTCAAATTTTATTTTGATGGATGAGAAAAATCTCTCAAAGGAGTTTTTCAATTTAAGCACTGGGCTGGCTGGGGCAGCCATGCAAAAATTTGCCAATTATCAGGCGAAAGTTGCCATTCTGCTGCCTCCAAAGGCAGAACAATCAGAGCGCTTTAAAGAATTGATGTTTGAAATGAACAGATCAAATCATTTTAGATTTTATGATAACAGAAAGGAAGCTGAAGTCTGGCTCACAACCTAAACTGAAGGTCAAACCTTATGATTCCAATTCCAATGCTTATTGCTTTTTACTTCCTCATGCCAGCCCTGATTCTCTGGTTGTGTTATAAGTCAACCGTGATTGATAAAATCGGGTCCGTTATCCTGGCATATTTGTTTGGTATCCTGTTAGGGAACAGTGGATTTTTACCGGAGGGCGCCGCAGGCATACAAGACGAGTTGAGTGGGATTACCGTAGCTCTGGCTTTGCCACTCCTGTTGTTTTCAATGGATGTTCGTTCATGGTTGCACTCAGCGGGTAAAGCTATTCTCTCCATGCTAGGAGCCACTATTCTGGTGGTATTCGTGGCAGGTCTGGGAAGTTGGATGATTCAAGCCCAGGTTGACAATGCCTGGCAATTTGGGGGCATGGCCATCGGGCTTTATACTGGAGGTACGCCCAACCTGGCTGCCATCAAAACGGCTTTAAATGTTGATTCAACACAATACATCATGATGCACACTTATGATGCTGTGAATGGAATTATTTATCTCATTTTTGTCATGAGTATCGGTCAACGAGTGTTCAATAAAGTATTACCAAAATTTAAATCTACAATTCTGGAAACAGCCGCCCTTCAGAGCAGTGAAGACATCCATTCCTACGTGGGTATTTTTAAAGGACGTATCCTTATGGGACTGTTGGCAAGTCTGGGTATCTCCATCGTCATATTGGGTTTGAGTTTTGGACTATCTCAACTGGTGTCTGAGGAATATTCAACGGCAGCAATCATGTTGCTTATTACTACTATGGGTATTGCCTCTTCATTCATTCGAAAGATCAGGGTGATCCCCATGACCTTTCAATTCGGAATGTATATCATCCTGGTGTTCAGCCTCATTGTGGGATCCATGGCAAATCTTGAACAACTCGTGAATATCAATTGGTCCATGATGTTTTTCGTCAACTTCATCGTGTTTGGAACCATGTTGCTCCACGCCGCCTTCTGCAAGTTATTTAATATTGATACAGACACCTTTTTGATTACCTCTGTTTCGGCAGTCTGTTCACCACCCTTTGTTCCCGTCGTGGCCAAAGCACTGAATAACAAGGAGATTATTTTGTCTGGTTTGACTACAGGAATTATTGGTTACGCCATCGGAAATTATCTTGGTGTCGGATTTGCATATGTATTCAGGGCGTTCCTTAACTAATGAGAGAAACCGCCCAGAACCAATTTGCTTAAGGAAGAAGAATGAAATCGATAATCATTGGAATTGCCGGTGGAACGGGATCAGGCAAAACAACCATCGCTAAAAATATTGTCCATGAATATGGCCCTGGTGAAGTCCTACGCCTGGAGCTGGATTCATATTATCGTGACTTGTCTGATCTCAGCAGAGAAGAGCGAATCGCCATCAATTTTGATCATCCCTCATCTCTGGAAATTGAGCTGCTGGTCAAACATGTAGATGAGTTATGTCAGGGAAAAACGGTTCAGATTCCCATCTATAACTTTGCCACCCACAACCGAGCCAAAGACACTCGCAAGGTGGAACCTCATAGAGTCATCATCATTGAAGGAATTATGGCACTTTACTATCCTGAACTGACAGCCAAGATGGATGTAAAACTTTATGTAGATACGCCGTCAGATATCCGCTTTATTCGTCGTCTGAAACGGGATATCATTGAGCGTGGCCGGTCTGTAGATTCTGTTATAGATCAATACAAATCTACGGTGAGACCCATGCATGCTCAATTTGTTGAACCCAACAAATATGTTGCGGATCTGATTGTTCCAGAAGGTGGTATGAACCGAGTTGCGGTGGATCTCATTCGAACAAAGATCAATGCTGTGTTAAAGGAAAAACATGAAAGTTGAAACAAACATAGAGTTAAGAGAGCTTAATAAGTCCAATTATCGAGATATTCTCAAACTGAAGGTTACCGATAATCAAACTGGTTTTGTAGCCAGCAATGCAATTTCACTAGCCCAGGCTTTGTTTCATCCCCAGGCCTGGTATCGTGGGATTTATAACGGGGATACCGCCGTTGGTTTTGTCATGCTGGAACTGGATACGGAGAAACCAGAATATTATTTGTGGCGTTATATGATTGATGAAAATTTCCAGGGCAAAGGCTTTGGTTTTAAAGCGATGGAGCTGGTGATTGAATATGTAAGACGTCTTCCTGACAGCGTCGAATTTTTTCTCAGTTATGTCCCGGATGAAGGCAATCCTAAAGGATTTTATGAGAAGTTGGGATTTTTAGATACAGGTGAAATAGAAGAGGGTGAACTGATCATGAAGCTGGATTTCAAATAATACCAATTGAACTTCATAGTGCGCAGTTTAGGTTCAAAATATTTTGCTGTTCTACAAGCTTCAAATTTTAAGCATAGCGGTAGCTATAGTTATAATTTTAAGTGCAGTAGAACTGGAAAAGATGAAGAAGATAACGCGCATGATGAAGTTTAGTTGGTATAAGCCAGGCGAGCGGAAGTAATTGATGTGAATTATCTCCTCCAAAAATTGTTTTTGAGTGGAATCAGCCCAGCAGAAAACTATAATAAGTCATCATGAGATATCAGTATTATAAAGAACGTTTGAAATCCAGCCCCAATACTGGCAATTTTCTTAAATTATTCCTTCTGGCCCTGATTCTGGTTGTAGTTGTCGTCTGGGTTGTGATGTGGAATCAGGCCAACACCTACGAACCTGAGCTGATGTCTGAACAGGGCTTTTATGAGGGGTACTTTACCCTGAACACGCGTATGGACCAGACCTTGACCAGACGCTTCCCGAGCCTTGAGTTTGTGGAGGGGCGTTTGAGTGATGACGGCCTTGGGACTCGGGTGTTTGAGATTTCTGATCAGAAAAAAATTCGTTCCTCAGATATCAAAAAGCTACTGGAAAGCACTCTGGGCGGATTTGGATTCCAGGTTGAGCAAACAGCAGATGCTGATGATTACTGGGAGTTTCAGGTTGGAAGCGATTCAACAGTCTGGTCAGTATACCGATTTGAGTATCCTGAGGAAAAAGCAGCGCCAACCTCAATTTTACCGGCGGATATCGCCAAGGTCTCAAAAAGGCCTAAGCTGGCAGTCATCATTGATGATTTTGGCTATTCTATGAATGAAACCATTAATGGTTTCATATCTCTTAAAGAAGCTTTTACGGCAGCTGTCATTCCAGGTCGAGCCTATTCTACACAGGTGGATGAACGCTTAAATAATAGAAATATTCAAACCCTGATTCATATGCCCATGGTAACCGTGACCAATTCAACCAGTGAGCCAGACTACGCACTATCAGAAGATCTCAGTGATGGTGAAATTAGTCGGCGCTTGAAAAAAGCCCGCAAAGATATTCCCAAGGCGACGGGTATGAATAATCATCAGGGGAGTGGTGGCACGCAGAGTCGCAAGGTCATGACAGGTGTGACAGATTTTTTAACAGAACAAAAGATGTTCTTTATCGACAGCCGGACCATTGCGGCCTCCGTGGGAGAAACCGTAGCGAGAGAACGGAATGTACCCACCAATAGCAGAGATGTCTTTCTAGATGAAGTGGATGACCAGGAGGCCATCGCTGGAGAGCTGTTTCGTCTGGCGAGGATCGCCAAGGAGCAGGGTGAAGCGATAGGTATTGGACATTGCAGACCGAATACGTTAAAGACACTAAAAAAATATTTACCTGCACTAGCCGAGGCGGGATTTGATCTTGTCCCAGTTTCAAAACTGGCCAAGTGATCAATTGAAAAAATAAATCGAGGATACTATGGCTCAAATGGAACTCAATCTGGATGCCTTTGTCAGTGCCCAGCAGCAACTTAAAGTAGACGGACTCACGCTACCGGGTGTGGTAACAATTGCTGGACTATCAGGAGTTGATGGCTTTAGTCTATCATATGATGGACGCTCAGCCAACTTCACTGAAAAGGACCTGGAATTGACCATCGCAGCTGCCATGGGTACTCGATTTGCTCTGAGGATTACGCCACGAGCTGAACTGCTCCAACTTGCTCTCAGTTTGCCTGTATCTCAGGTTACTTTTGCCGGTGAAAACCTGTTTGATGATTACGGTGCTGATCTGGAAAGTTTTATTCCCCAATTGAAAGATGCCGGGAAGCTGATCTCTTTTTGTCTGGATCCAGAATTGGCATTGCTCAAGAAAGCCTATCGCCTGCAGGCTGATATGGTTGAACTCAGCGTAACGCATTATTCTGAGAATAGCAGTGTAGCCGGACAGGCTGAAGCCCAGGAACAAATTGCCCTCATGTCCCGGACAGCAGAGAAAAATGGTCTTGGCGTGGCAGTCAATGGTGGCATTTCATTCCAGAATGCCTTACCCCTGGTGAGTATTGAAGCCGTCGAGAATGTTGTCGTGGGTCGCGCCATTATTGGACGTTCAATCTTTGTTGGCCTGGAGACAGCTGTTAGGGACTTTAAAGCCCAGGTTCAATGAAATCACTGATTACTCAGGTTACACGTTCGGGTCAGGTTGAGAGCTTTCATGTAGGTTATGGGGTTATTGTTGATGCATCAGGTGAAATCGTCAAAGCCTATGGTGATACACAATATTCAACTTATGTCCGTTCTTCTGCCAAGCCACTTCAAGGCATGGCGGTTTTACGTTCAGGAGCTTATGATAATTTTAAAATGACACCCGAAGATCTGGCTGTCATTTGCTCCTCGCATAGTGGTGAACCCATTCACACCCAAACCGTATCCCAGGTCTTTTCTGAAGCGGGAATTGGTCCAGAGCTGCTTGCATGCGGGATACATCCCCCCATTCATAGACCAAGCGCTCAAGCACTTCAAACGGCGGGAGTAGCTCCACAGCAAATTCACAACAACTGCTCAGGTAAACATGCCGGTATGTTGGCTACCTGTGTTCAATTGGCGCATAGCCCGGAGGATTATCTAAATCCTGAACATCCCGTTCAGCAGTACATCTATGATATTGTAAAAGAATATACATCATCTGATGAAATTCACAGGGGGGTGGACGGTTGCTCCGCTCCAGTCTTTTATCTACCACTTCAAAAGGTGGCCATGGCCTTTGCTAGAATCAGCAAGCAGGAGAATCAGGAATGTTGCCAAATTTTCCAAGCCATGAGTGGACATCCCCATCTGGTTGGCGGGGAAGGTCGCTTTGACACTGCACTCATGAAGAGTTACCCTGAGAAAATTTTGTCCAAAGGAGGCGCTGAAGCCGTTTCTGCGGCAGGTTTCATCATGCCGGATGGACAGGTCTACGGTCTGGCAGTTAAGGTCCTGGATGGAAATTATCGAGCCATTGGACAAATGGTGTTGAAAATGTTGGAAGACATTGGCTTTGTGGAAGAGCCACTTTCCAAGCAACTGATGAAATGGTGGAAACCAGATTTACAAAATCATGCCAAGCATATTATTGGCACAACCAAAACGATCATTTCGGAATAATAATGAAAAGATTCACAACCTGCCTGCGCGTAGCCGCTTCGGCGAAGGCAGGCGAATTTGACGAAGAGCACGAAAATACACATAACAAAATTTGGATAAACATTCGTTCATTTCGTTTTTTTCGTTGTAAAAAATAAGGATTAAAAATCAATGGTGAATGATAGAACCTCGTGGGATAATTATTTTATGCAGATCGCTGCGGATGTTTCCACTCGATCTACCTGTAATCGTAAATTTGTGGGTGCCGTTATTGTGCGCGATAAGATGATTCTATCGACAGGATACAATGGCTCTATCCGTGGTTTACCGCATTGTGATGAGGTTGGACATGAAATGGAAAATGGTCATTGTGTGCGTACTGTCCATGCTGAAGCTAATGCCATCGTTCAAGCTGCCAGGAATGGTGTCGGTATCGGGGATGCTGATATTTATGTAACTGCCAGCCCTTGCTACAATTGTTTCAAGCTGATCGCTAACTCGGGGATCAAGCGTATTTTTTATGGTGAGCTATATCGAGACGAACGGATTAAGACCCACGCAAAGGAAGCTCAGATAGAGCTTATTCATCTAACAGAATAGAGAAATACCGGTTAAACACAAGAGGGGTTTAAACCATGCGACTTTATAGATATGGTCATACTATTATTGTATTGAGTTTACTCCTGCTAATTAGTGTATGTTCGTCAACAAAAATTTCTCCAGTCGAAGAAACTAAGGCAATCGAACAAAAGCTTCAGACTCTGATTACATATTTCAAAGGGGATGTTGGGATATACGCTATAAATTTGAGCAATGGTCAAGAAATTGCCCTGAATGCCGACACCCTCTTTCCCACAGCGAGTATGGTCAAGATTCCTATACTCCTGGCCCTCTTCGATCGTATTCAGTATGGTGATCTGGCATATGACTCCACCCTCATGTGGATGCCTGAGGTCGTCAATTATCCAGCGGGAGGGATGCTGAGTTCATTGAAAGACAGCAGCGAAATATCATTGACCAAAATGATTTCTCTCATGATTACATATAGTGACAATCATGCCAGCTTATGGTGTCAGGAATTGGCCGGGGGAGGGCTGCAAATAAATCAGTGGCTCCATAAGAATGGGTTTTCTCAGACCCGCATGAATTCTCGTACACCAGATCGTCAAGATGATTGGAAGATTTATGGCTGGGGACAGACCACTCCACGAGAAATGGCTGGCCTGCTCACAATGATTCATGAGGACGAAGCCGTCTCACCCTGGGCGAGTGAAGAGATGTATCGGTATCTTACTCGTATCTTTTGGGATGACGAAGCGCTTGTCTCAATTCCCCGAACCGTACAGGTAGCTTCAAAACAGGGAGCTGTGAATGACTCACGATCGGAAGTTGTATTGGTGAATGGTCCCCGAGGTGATTATGTCTTTTGTGTAATAACTAATCATCAAGAAGATGAATCCTGGGAGGTCGACAATCCCGGATATGTCTTACTCCGCGAAGTTAGTGCCCTGTTATGGAATGCCTGGGGTCTCTAAAAACTACACAGGCTGCATGTCATTATCATCTCAAAATCTAAATTAAATCGTTAAAGATTTAATCAATTACCAATTGGGAGTAAATACTGGGATGGTTCATTACGCCTGATTCGGAAAAATAGTGATAATCCGTTGACACCAGTAAGGTGGTCGTCTATATTCGCGAGCTTTTTAATAGAGGAGATAAAGTTATGTACGCAATTATCCAAATTGCAGGGAAACAGTTCAAGGTGAAACCTGGCATGGTCCTGAACGTTCCGACTCTCGATGTTGAACCTGGTAAGAAGGTCAATGTTGAGCGCGTACTGGCTTACTCTGACGGTAAAAGTCTTGAGGTTGGCACACCTGAGCTGACCAATGTTGACATCGACGGAACAGTTGTGGCTCACGGTCGCGCTAAGAAAATCATAGTCTTCAAGAAGAAACGCCGCAAGGGTTACCAGAAGAAACAAGGACACCGCCAGGGTTTTACACAGATTAAGGTAGAAGGTATTGCACCTGCAAAACCAGCTGCCAAGAAAAAAGTAGTCAAGGCTGACGCTGAAGTAAAAGCGACCAAGCCCGCTGCTAAGAAGGCAACAGCCGCCAAAAAGCCAGCAGCTAAGAAAACTCCAGCTGCGAAGAAACCAGCCGCTAAAAAGGCTGCAGCTAAACCGGCCGCTAAAAAAGCTGACAAAGGAGAATAGCAATGGCTCATAAAAAAGGTGTTGGTAGCTCCAAAAATGGTCGCGAGAGTCATTCCAAGCGACTGGGTACAAAACGTTATGGTGGAGAATTCGTTTCTGCCGGAAGTATCATAGTCCGTCAGCGCGGTACCGCCATCCACCCAGGCCAGAATGTTGGCATCGGTGGTGATGATACCCTTTTCGCAAAGATCGACGGTTTTGTGACCTTTGAACGTAAAGACCGCATGAGAAAACAGGTCAGCGTCTATCCTGAAGCTTAACCTGGATTCCTGTACAAACCTTAAAATCCCTCGAGTAATCGGGGGATTTTTATTTTATTGAACTTTTGAACAAATAACTTCCTTGTGATTAAAATCTCAGCATAGGTTCTGATGTTTATTAGAAATACTATGCTTCGAGAGCACTTCGACAAGCTCAGTGTGGCACCTTCAGCAAGACGATCTGTGGATTCATCGCTGGACACATATCTCTCTGAGTCTCTCGAAGGGTTTGAAGACAAGTGTATTTGGTAGAGATCTATTTCTAAACAGCTCCGGAGGCGATTGATAATTATGACTGATGATGTAAAAAAATTAAATGAGATGGTGGCTGCTTTTGACCGTTTGAAAAAAGAGTTATCAAAAGCAATTGTTGGACAGGATAGAGTCATTGAGCAATTGGTTATCGCCATGCTGTCGAGGGGCCATGCGCTTTTAGTTGGCGTACCCGGTTTAGCTAAAACCCTGCTCATTAAGAGTTTGGCCGAAGTTCTGGACCTTTCTTTTTCACGTATCCAATTCACACCTGATTTAATGCCTTCTGATATTACAGGTACAGATATAATCGAGGAAGATCACACCACCGGAAAACGAGAGTTCCGCTTTGTGAAAGGACCCGTGTTTGCCAATATCGTCCTGGCTGATGAAATCAACAGAACACCGCCCAAGACCCAGGCTGCTCTTCTGGAAGCCATGCAAGAGCATCGGGTAACTGCTGGTGTTGAAAGCTATGTCCTTGACGAACCTTTCTTTGTTCTGGCAACTCAGAATCCAATCGAACAGGAAGGAACTTATCCCTTACCAGAAGCCCAGCTTGACAGATTCATGTTCAATTTGCGCGTTGAGTATCCCAGTCGAGATGAAGAACGCCAAATTGTGGATCAGACCACCTCAGGTGCCTCCGTCCAACTAGAAAAAATTCTGGATAGACAGGCAATTATGGACTATCAAGACCTTATTCGGCGGGTGCCTGTAGCAGACAATGTGATTGACTATGCCGTTGATCTGGTAGCAAAAACACGACCTGATTCAGAAGAAGCTCCTGACTTTATTCAGAAATGGGTTGGCTGGGGTGCGGGACCCAGAGCCTCACAGTATCTCATACTGGGAGCCAAGACCAGAGCCGCCATGATGGGAAACCCGACACCATCCATTGAGGATGTCAAAGCGGTTGCTCTCCCCGTTTTACGCCACCGCGTTCTAACCAATTTCAATGCTGAAGCCGATGGCGTATCAGTTGATGAGATCATTAAGAAATTGTTTTAATTTCCTTTTCATTTAGAAAGATTTGTGTTTGAGGGAGGTCATTGGTTATGTCATCCCGAGCGGAGTCGAGGGATATTGTACCAATTAGATTAAAAAGGTATTCAAAGAGAGAGTGAGATTATTCAGTAAAATATTCAGAAGATTCACTACAGGAATGAATCCCTCGACTCCGATCGGGATGACGAGGATAGCTGACTATGAGAAAGTGATTTAACTTGAATTATAAATTCTGGACCACGTTTCAAAGTTGTCATTGTGAGGAAAGTAAGAACGGAGCAATCTCCAGTGCGAGATCGCCGCGATCACTTCATTCACTCACGAAGACCATCGGTCGATATTTATCACCCTGCATGATTATTCAGTGGGCAGTGATATTAATTTTGCTGATGTATACACAAAGTGTGTCAGCCCAAAATATGTGGATCTGGAATCAGCGCACCCATCCCGAGTTAAAATGGCAAACTCTGGAAACCGAGCATTTCAATATTCACTTCCACCAGGGAATTGAGGCAATCGCCCAGAGGGGTGCCCAAATTGCCGAGCAGACCTATCAGCCCATCATGGATCAACTCCAGGTTAAGGATTTCGGCAAAACAGATATAGTCCTTTCTGCCGAAGATGAAATCATGAATGGTTTTGCCATGCCCAGTAATCAGATATTTATCTGGGTCAGCCAGAATGATGTAGCTGGTCACTTCGGTGGTTCAGACAAATGGTTGAAAATGGTAATTACGCATGAGTTTCAACATGTCGTTCAATTACAGGCACATCGAACCTGGGCTGGTATTATGGGGGGTATGTCGATCCCACCCTGGTGGATTGAAGGCATGGCTGAATATATGACCGAGATCTGGCGCGTAGGTCGCAGTGATTCCAGGATGAAAATTCACACCTATCGGAATACGATGGACCAGCTGGATGCCCATGATGATGGCTATGCAAAGGTGCTATATCTGGCCTGGAAATATGGTGATTCTACCTTGGTCAAGATTTCAAACCACCGTCTCTATCTGCAGAAGGATAAGCTAAAATATCCCTATTGGTACGACTTTAGGACTGCTTTTAAAGAAGTTACAGGACAATCACTTGATGACTTTGATGAGGAGTGGCGTCGGGCGATGAACACCTATTATTATGGTTATAAGGCGCAAAAGGAGTCCATTGAAGAGGTGGGAGAACCCCTTTTACTCAAGGGCTTTTCCAGAGTTCGAAGTGCAAGTATATCACCAGACTCACTTGCTATTGCTGTGGTAGGTCGTCGTCATTCGAAGATGCGGGATTATAGCCTTTATTTGCAGAGCACGGACTCAACTCAACATATCAAAGAAATCCATTATGGACGTTTCAACGGAAACCCCGCCTGGTCTCCCGATTCAAAACAATTGATCCTGGCTGAATATCATAGAGGAAGTCATGGTTCACTATTGAACGATCTACGTCTCATTAACGTTGAGACAAATAAAAAACGCTGGATCACTCAAGATTTCAGAGCCCTTCATCCCGTATTCTCCCACGATGGGAAGGGTGTTTTCTTCGCCGCTCACCCCTCTGAAACCACACAGATATTCTATCAGGATATCGATTCGGGAAAGCGAATTCAGTTGAGTGCCTTTGAAGGTGACATCCAGATTCAGAATCTGGACTTGTCTCCTGATGGTAAAAAGCTGGTATTTATGATCCAGGATGCAAATGGTGACGTTGATATTGCCCTCATGAACCGTGATGGCAATGCTTTTCAAAAGCTTACAAACGATCCAGAAGAGGATGTTTATCCTGTCTGGACAGCTGACGCTTCAGCCATTATTTATACATCGTATCGGAATTCAACTCCCAATCTCTATCGGGTTGATCTGGATAGCTTAACCGTGACTCAGATGACTGATGTGGCCGAAGGCATCTTCTCCAAACAGAGACTGCCGAATACAAACAAGATTATTGCTTCAACTCTGGCTGATGTGGACACAGTGAGAATTCGGGTAGTAGAAGTAGAACGGGTAGCACCCGAACTTGGACTCCAGATTCGCGAACCCTACAATGCCTGGCGAACCAAGTCACCTGATATCAAGGTGCCGGTAGTTGATTATTCCCTCAAACCGGAAGTTGAGTTAGTGCAATCTTACCAGGCCATAAAAACCATCAGGCCATTGGTCAAGTTTATTTGGCCTTTTGGAGATGCGCTCCTCTTGCTGGGTGTGGCCCAGGATGCCCTCGGGAAACATATTTTCCAGGCTGGTGGATTTTTACCCTATTTCGATGATTATTTTGGGGCATACGTGAGCTATACCAATCTCCAGTTTTTACCGGCACTCCACTTTTATGGTATGAAAAACCTGAGTATGAATTACTACAGTAGCTACAGGTTTAATTTTTTTGAAAACCGAAACGGTATTGGAATCGCAGCGAGCATTCCCATGAATGCTGGACATACGCTATCTTCCAATCATAGTGTCCAGTGGAAAGCTCAATTCATGAGTCGGGATTTGATAAGTCTTGATGACATTGAAGATCCAGAAACGGGTCAAATAATACCCACCCCGGTTACAGATGAATTCAATATTGGTATCACCTATATGTGGAAATCGCAGAGACCGCATACATCAAGCTATTTTCTACCGCGAGATGGGCTAGGATTTCTCGCCCATATTGAACGCGCCTTGTCGGGTGTCTGGGGTGAAAATGATTACAGCAAATATTGGGTAGAAGGCTTTTACAATTATGATGTCCCCAAACTGCCTGCGGTTCTTTATGGTCGGATGAAAGTTGTAGGTCAGGCTGGCGATATACCGATTCAGGATGAGTTAGGCTTTTCTGATTCCGGACCGCTATATTTTTCAACTCAATATATGGCTGCCATAAAAAGTACGGGTCTGCTTGATGGTCCAGAATCCTATAGCTTAAGAGGACAGGTCGGTCAGTATCCAGCTAATGAACTCATTTATTCAGTGACAGAGTTGCGCATGCCCCTCATTGAGAAAGTCCCAGTTAATGTTTTGGGTGTAGGAGTTCAAAATATCACAGCAGCTCTTTTTTATGATTTTGGATATATTCCAGATTCAGAAAAGGTTCTGGAAACCTATGGTGCTGAATTGAAATTCGACATCAGTCTGGCTAAACTTTCTCTCGTGACTCTGGCCTATGGTTGGGGTGGGGATGCAGACTATTGGGTAGGAATCGATGGAGAGACGGAAGACAATTTTTGGGGAAGGTCATATCTGAGAATGGCGCTTGTTAATCCATTTTGAGTTAGAAGTTAGCTTGCCACGACGAAGCACGTAGTGCGAAGACGGGAAGTTAGGAGTTAGGAGTTTCGTCTTCCTGAGGCTCTCGAAGGAGACGTAAACTAGATGCCGAAACATTAGGAAAAGCAAGATTGGATAGATATCAACATTGGCGACTGATAAACGAAAATATTTAAATCCCCGTACTCTGGCGACCCTGGCTAATATGCAGCTCCGGGCGCGCATGGTGGTGGAAGGATTCATTGTGGGTTTGCATAAAAGCCCCTACCATGGTTTTTCCGTCGAATTTGCCGAACACCGTGCATATGGTCCCGGTGATAACCTGCGCTATTTGGATTGGCGTCTCTATGGTAAAACAGATCGATTCTACGTCAAACAATTCGAAGAAGAAACCAACCTCAAGGCTCATATCATGCTGGATATGTCCAAATCCATGGCCTACGCCTCTGGAGATATCACCAAATTGCAGTATGGGAGTTATCTCTCTGCAGCGCTGACTTACCTCCTGCTCAGACAACAGGATGCAGTAGGCCTGACCTTGTTCGATACGGAGATCCGTACCCATATCAGACCCTCATCACGTCCTTCCATGTTGAATAATATTCTCAGTCATCTCGAACATGTCACCCCCGGAGAGGAAACTGCTATTGGTCATAGCCTTCATCATCTGGCTGATCGTATCAACCGCAGAGGTCTGGTGATTATCATTTCAGACATGCTGGATGATCTGGATAATATTTTGAATGGTCTAAAGCATTTCAGACATGATCGACATGAAGTGTTGGTGTTTCATATTCTGGATCCACGGGAAGTTGATTTTGCCTTTGATGCCCAGGCCAAGTTTAAGGATATGGAATCAGGGGAGGTTATGGCAACGGAACCCTGGCATATTCAAAAGGATTATCAGGAAGCAGTCGATCAATTTAGAAGCAAACTGGGGGCACGCAGTCGCGAACAGCACGTGGATTATGTTCCTTTGACCACAGATCAATCTCTGGATGTGGCTTTACTGGCCTATCTGAATAAACGCCACTCTGTTAGATAAAACCCCAAATTCATATCATGTTATCATATACAAAATATATGTCCACCCGTCTAAACGAACACCAGGATGACAAAAAGGCGAAATGGTTAGAGAACTATGTCAAACATGATATTAAATCTCTTGGTGTTGGCATTCCAATTATTAGAGAAATTCTCAAAACTGCGGAGCATAAGTTTGAACTAAGCAAAAAATCTTTTACTCATCAAGAACAGGTTTTAGATGAATTAATGAGTAATGAATATACTGAGTTCAAGCTCGCAGCTATACTATTTATCCAGCTTTATGGTCAAAGCCATCCACCAGAACAACTTCTCGCATTGATTTCAAATTGGTTTGATAAACATTGGATCAATGATTGGAATGTTTGCGACTGGCTTTGTGTTCGACTTCTAAGCCCAATGGTTGACAATCATCCCTCAATTACTATCAACACATTTCAACTTTGGAACAAGGATTCCTATCTATGGAAAGCAAGGGCTTCATTAGTGCCATTTGCCCAGTGTAAAACGCTTCAGGAACATAAGAATATCATCCATGAGTTGTCGAGGACGCTGATTCAAAGAGAAGAACGATTTTGCAAGACCTCAGTTGGTTGGGTAATGCGGGAAATCTCAAAATTTGACCAAAACTATGTCGAATCCTTTCTGGATGACTACGATGAATGGTGTACAAAAGAAGTCATCCGCAATGCAAAGAAGTATACCTAAACATTCAAGTTTTCTATTTGAGAAAAACCTCCGTTTAATTGTCATTGTCTGACACTTGCGGGCACTCTATATTGATAAACTTAATGGATAATTATTTTTGTAAATCTCGTTTTCTTAAATGGATATCATTCGTCCAGATATTGCTGCTCATACTTTTGGGGTCACACTCATATGCTCAAACAAACAGCCAAATCAAGGGTCATGTATTTGATCACAAAACTGGTGATGGGCTTCCAGGTGTAAATATTCAGATCAGAGGAAGTTCTTTTGGTACAACGAGCGACCTGGAAGGGTATTTCCTACTTACCGGCATGGCACCAGGTGAGTATGATATCTCATTTACAATGATGGGTTATGCTCCATATGTGGAGAAGAACATCGGCGTAGCCCATGATGTTCCTGTCGATCTATCCGTTGGGCTAAAAGCCAATGTTCTGGCATCCCCCCAGGTGGTAGTCACCTCCAGTCGCAAAGCACAAGATATTCTCGAGTCTCCATTTTCAGTCTCAGCGATCGGTCCACGAGAGATCCAAGCCAAAGCGGTCGTCAATATGATAGATATCCTATCCTATGAGTCAGGGGTCTCCACCGTAAAAGGGCAACTGAATATCCGGGGAACTTCTGGTTATACAATGGGGGCCGGTAGCCGATCGCTACTTTTGCTTGATGGAATTCCCATGCTGGGAAGTGCTGCAGGGAATGTGACCTGGGCGACCATACCTACTTCAGAAGTTGATAGGGTAGAAATAGTCAAATCAGGTGGCTCTGCCCTGTATGGATCCAGTGCCATGGGAGGAGTCGTAAACATAATCACTCGCAATGCACCCCATAAACCCGAAACCCGCATTTCAACCAAGATAGGGGTCTATAGTCATCCCCGAGTTGACGAATGGCGTTGGCGCGATTCACGTGGTTTATTGTACAATACGGAGATCTCCCATTCGCGGAGCATAGGAAATCATGCGGCCTGGATACGGGTTCAGAAACGTAGCGATGATGGATTTATGGAATTGAATTGGGAAGAGGCTGTCAATATTTCTGCTAAACTCAAATTGAATTTTGGTAATGCTCACTCCGCCGCCTTTTTTGTGAATGTCCTTGATGACAAGGCTGGATTAACCTCAATTTGGAAGAGTTCCGCCAATCCC
This sequence comes from Fidelibacterota bacterium, assembly GCA_018650795.1. GTDB lineage: Bacteria > Fidelibacterota > UBA8477 > UBA8477 > JABMPR01 > JABMPR01. The sequence continues at coordinate 18,876 of JABIFG010000174.1, read as the reverse complement.
TTTGAAGCACCTGAAGGCTCTTCAAGAGATGGTACGCAGGGGAGGAAAGTTGTCCTCAATAGTCATTATAATTATGTGTATTCCCCGGATCTGGCTATAAAAACCAAGACCAGCGCCTATTGGAATGAATGGACGAGTTTTGGTGTAGATCCTGATTACTCAAACGAAAATCGCTTTTATGAAGAAGTGCAGGCCAGTAAAAGTTGGACAAGTAGTCTCACCAGTATTTTTGGATTGACCCTACAGCAGAATAATGTGAATGCCCAAATATTCGGTGACCACAACAGCAGCTCCTTCGCCACTTTCCTGCTTGTGGAAAAAAAATTGCGCCAATTTACGCTGTCTGCAGGAAGTCGCTGGGAAGCTTATCAAGTAGATGGCGAGAGGCAGGATGAAGTCTTTACGCCACAACTTGCCCTCAATTGGAAGCCTTCTCCCTGGCTGGGTTTGCGGATATCCACAGGAAAGGGGTTCAGGGTACCCACAGTAGCGGAAATGTTCACATCAGCCCGTAGAAGTATTTTCACGGTTGAACCGAATCCGGATTTGACTTCTGAGACCAGCATAAACCGTGAATTCGGGATCACTCTGTTGGCAGGGCAGCTAGGCGTTCTGGATCTGTTTAAATTAGATGCAGCCATTTTTCATAACAAATTTAAAGATTTCATAGAGCCAATCCCAAATTCGGATGCTGTTATTCACTTTACGAATATCGCTGATGCCCGTATTATGGGTCTGGAATTGGGTCTGGGGCTAAGCGCATTCAACAATCTAATAGATTACAAGTCAGCATTTACAATATTGGATCCAATGGAAACAAATTCAGAGGGTGAAATAATTGATACTTTATCTTATCGTCATCGATATCACTGGATCAGCTCCTTGGGAATGCACTATTGGGGAATGGATGCCTCAATTGAATATCGATACCTCAGCCGTATGGAAAGCGTGGAACTATTTCAAGAAAATAATCTCACTGGGGCTGATGCCCGGGTCCCTGTTCATATAGTAAACGCTGGAATCGGAAGCTCATATCAAGACTGGCATTTTCTCATGCGGGTGGAGAATGTTTTCCAATACTACTATACTCAGCTCGAACGCAATATTGAAGAAGAGCGCATAGCCACATTCACTATTGAGAGGCGGTTTTAATGCGTTTTGCCCTCACCTTGATCATTGTAACGCTCATATCGATGACTGCATGCGAAACACCAGAAAGCCTGGAAGCCATAGCAGGTGTTGAAGGAGCAGTGATATTCACGAGTTGGTCAGATTCACTCGAAGGTGCTGTAGTTGTCGTCTTCGATAAAGACCTGGAGTTTGATCGCATAGACGAACCAGGATATAAAGTCATTGACCATTTCATTACTTATGGTGACCCTATTAATCCGGGTACATCCAATATCGATTATTTTATCCAGCTGGAAGCAGGGGAGTATCAACTCATGGTGATTGGATTGCTCTTAGACCCGGCTCACTTGCTGGCTGATGAAGAGATATTTCAGGAAATCCAAAACTATATAGTGGTTCCTGAAAACTCTGCACCCCGGGGAATTGTGATTCGTGAGAAGCAAATTAATGAACAAACCGACTGGTATGTTCAGTTTTAATTTACAAACCGGAGCATTTTACTAAAGCACATTTTGTTTTGCTTCAGTCAAAAGCACTTCTATTTTAGGTGATCATTTTAAAACAGAGATGGATATTCAAGCCGCTTCTGTATTTAGACAATAAACAAGGAGAGAAAACGATGAGTAAATTCTTACGCGTATTACCCCTCTTGCTGATGATCAGCATGGCATTTGGTGGCGGTATGGTAGAAAACACGAACCAGAGTGCTGATTTTGTCCGCATGATGGCTCGCAATGCTTCTACAGATCTGGACGCGGTATTCTTTAACCCAGCTGGATTAACCAAGCTGGACAACGGAATGCATCTGTATCTGAGTAGTCAAACTATTACACAGACAAGAACCATCACAAGTGATGTAGCATCCCTTAACAATGATACTTTTGAGGGTACCACCTTTGCACCCGTATTCCCCAACTTTTATTTTGCATACAAGATGGATAAGCTTGTCGTTGCGGCTGGTTTTGTCCCTATTGGTGGTGGTGGAAGTGCTGAATTTGCTGATGGACTGCCTCTTTTCGAAGCTCCTGCTTCGGCATTGGTTCCCATGATGGCAGCAGCTGGAGTAACTGGATACAATCTGGATGTGGAATTTAATGGTTCCTCAACCTATCTCGGTGGTCAGGCTTCAGTGTCCTATGCTATCAATGATATGATTTCACTTTCTGCTGGTGTGCGTTATTTTTCAGCGTCAAACAGCTACGTAGGACACCTCAAAGACATCAAGGTTGAAACCGCTGCTGGCGATATGATTCCTGGTGATGTTATGCGTGGTATCGCTGCTCAGTATACCGCTGGAGCCACATCTGCAACAGGTGCTGCCGCATCCTTACAGCCATTTGTTGATGGTGGTGCTGGCGATGTATCTTTTGCAAACCTGCTTCTTGCAGGCCAGATTGATCAAGCTACAATTGATGCGATTTCTGGTGGTTTGACCGCGTCTGGCGTGCCCGGATTTGATGCTAATACCTGGACACCAAACATCACCCAGGGTGCCTATACCACTGCTGCAGCCACAATGACTGGCTTAGCTGCTGGTTATACTGCTCAAGGTCTAGGACTTGATGTTGCAACAGCTGACATTGAAGTTGATGCTGTACAGACCGGTTCCGGTTTTGCGCCAATTGTAGGTTTGAATATCAGTCTGATGGATAAGCTGAATATTGGTCTCCGTTATGAAATGCTGGCACCCCTCGTATTGACCAATGAAACAGAAGTAGATGGCTCAGGTCTGTTTCCTGATGCTGCTGAAACCAATGCTGATATGCCTGCCATGATGGGTGTTGGACTATCCTATCTCGTTATGCCTTCACTAAATATTGCTTTTGATTACAATATGTATTTTAATGAAGACGCGAACTGGGATGGTGGTGAAGACTTTGTTGAGAACGGCTCTGAACTTGCTGTCGGTGCTGAGTTTGCTTTGTCAGAATCTCTATTGCTTAGTGGTGGCTATCTAATGGCAACCAGTGGTGCAATGGATGCTTATCAGTCTGGCCTCAGCTATAGCTTGAATTCCAATACATTTGGTCTAGGTGCTAAGTATGCCTTGAATGACCAGATGGCTATAAGCCTCGGGTTCTCAAATACTTCCTATGAAGAAGGTCAGAACACAGCTGTTGATGCTGGTCTGGGTAATGAGACCTATATGAAAACGGCGACTGTAATTGCGTTTGGTCTTCAAAAGAGCTTTTAAGTAACAAATTATACGATCTGCAAAAAGGCCGCTACTGCGGCCTTTTTGCTCTCAAGGAGTAACTACCATGTTAAACATCATCAGAGCAGGAGTTATCATCTCAATCATCGGAGGCTTACTGATTGGCTGTGAGGATGATGTGGATACCATTCCTGAAATTGATCATCCACTTACTGGTGTGTATACATTGACAGAAATGACTATCGATGTAGAGGCAACATCACTACGTGACACAACACTAGCATTTGTGGTACCTCAAAATGGTGTGGATTCTATTACTATTAATGCAGGCACTCTGGTTTTGTTTGAAACGGAGCTATACACCGATTCTGACCCTGAACCCATAGGTGGAACAGTAAGCTTAAGGAGTGACCTGAGTGGGACCCTTTCTGGTAATTTGCCTGTAAACTGGGGCACCGGATGTGTACCCAGTATTATCATATCAGGATTAACCTCGGATGGTACCTGGTCTGCTGACACGAGTACAGGTGTTTTTACCCTTGATCTTGTAGTGGATGCACTGGATATTGATGGTTCATTTACTTTATCTGGCGATCAACTGGAAGTTCTCTATGCATCCATGCTAAGCAATGATGAACGTACGATTTCAAGTGTTACTTATTTGGGTGCAGATGTTCTTGTAAGCCCAACCTGTTTACCCGTTTCCACTGTCACAGAAAGAATCCTGAAACTTACGCTTAATTAAGACCTATCTAATGTGCAGCCGTATCCATGCATGCCACCAGGACTGATGGGTATTATTACACGAGTAGAACCTGAGAAATGGGGATGACTCTGGCCACAGGTAAATCCTAGCCGTCACTGGTGTCTCTCATTCATGAGACCATCATCAAGCAATCAGTATAGACAAACCATTCTCATGAAAAGCAGTTTTTAAACCATCATTTTCATATAGCTTAATAGCATTCATACTAAAGGGGAGTCACCGTGAAAAAAATGATTCTGTTTGTGTTATTTGCTATTATCTCCATGGGCTATGGCCAGGAAATGAAGGCACTCGATAAAGCCACAATTTCGTCCTATTCAAAAATTTTCAACGCAGACAAGAGTAATGTGGCCCGGCAGAATGCTCTGGCTAACAATAGTATCAAATCCCTGTCTGTTGATAAAGCTACTCGAACAAGGCAACAACACCTTTTCTCAGATAAAATTGATGTTAAGGGTATTAGCAATCAGAAGAGTAGCGGGAGATGTTGGCTGTTTGCCGGACTCAATATTTTACGACCTGTAGTGATTGAAAAATATGATCTAGAAACATTTGAGTTTTCACAAAACTTTCTCTTCTTTTATGATAAGCTGGAGAAATCAAATCTCTTTTTGAATCAGATGATCATCATGCGCGAGAGAGATATTCATGATCGTGAACTGGAATTCCTGTTGGATGCTCCCATTGGTGATGGTGGTCAATGGAATATGGTGGTTGATTTGGTTGCCAAATATGGTTTAGTCCCTATGATTGCCATGCCAGAGACCTATGCCAGTTCGCATACAAAGGATATGAACAAACTTTTGAAGAAGAGATTACGAAGAGCCACCTCTGAAATTCGCATGAGTGCTGATCCTGCAAAACATTCCATGATTCATCAGGAAACGCTGAGCGATATATATAGAATCCTGGCCCTGGCCTTGGGAGAACCACCCCAATCATTTTCCTGGCAATATGAAGATGAAGATGAAAAGTTGAGTAAAGCCAAAGTTTTCACCCCACAGCAATTTAGAGATAATGTGGTGAATCATGATCTGGCTGATTATGTCTATCTGCTTCAAAACCCCACTAAAGATTACTACCAGACCTATAGTATAACCCTTGATAGAGACATGGTTGAAAAACCGGATATGGCCGTTTTAAATATCCCAGGGGATGTTATCAAAGCACAGACGTTGAAGGCTGTTCTGGCTGATGAACCAATCTGGTTTGCCTGTGATGTTGGCCAGGAACATCTCGGATCAGATGGACTCATGGTACGTGGCATCTACGACTATGAAGCCCTGCTAGGGGTGGATTTTAAGCTGACAAAAAGTGAGCAAATCCTGTATGGCGAATCTATACCGACTCATGCCATGGTCTTTGTAGGTGTGGATATTGTTGATAAACAGGCGAGACAGTGGCGAGTAGAAAATTCATGGGGGACAGAGCGTGGTAATGAGGGCTACTGGCTTATGGATGATGCCTGGTTCGATCAATATCTGTATGGGGTGATTCTTCCCAAAAAATATCTGGATAAAAAAACTGCCCTGGCACTTGAAGTGAAACCTATTGTTTTACCACCCTGGGATGCCATGTATCATATGATTAGAGGGCCTGAATAATACTTAATCCAATTTAACTTCAAAAGGCACCCAATTAAGTTGGATTGCCTTTACCCTTCGAGAACCTCAGGGAGACAAATAGTGTGTCTTGCTGAGCCAGCCTGTCCTGAGCGAAGCCGAAGGGAAGTATGACACGATACGCGTATTTTGGAATTTAACTGGTATTATTGGTTGGTTTCGTCAAGTTCGCCAGCCTTCGCCGAAGACCCACTACGCCGAAGTGCTACGTGGGCAGTACTGCTATGCGCAGGCAGGTTCTAAAAGGATCAAGACCACTTTAACTCTAGAATAGACCATTTGTCAAAGCATGACGGAGATTGTACTGGTTTAATCGATTCTTTCCCCGGAATCCAGATCGAAAAATTGATATGTCTCAGGTTCAGCAAACAGGCTAAGTGCTGATCCGATCTTACGTGGTGCATTATCAGCAACACGGGCAATAAATGTATCTATCCCAGTTGAGCAGTATAAATAGGATTCATTCCCCATGAGTTCACTGACTTCAAGCTGAGCACTAATACTGGAAGGGGAATCGAGGAGTTTGAAGTGCTCCGGACGAATTCCCAGCCTTATTTTACGACCTTCAAAAGCCTTGAGAGATTTAGGGTGGACATCATCAATGGGTAATGAGAATTTTTCATTCACCAGCTGGCCAGCTTGAATCTCTACATCGAAAAAATTCATGGCTGGAGAACCAATGAAGCTGCCTACAAAATGATTTTGTGGTCGTTTATAAATTTCCAGCGGCTCATCAGCCTGCATGATATATCCATCTTTCATAACCACGATGCGATCTCCCATGGTCATGGCTTCAACCTGATCATGGGTCACATATATCATGGTCGTTTTTAGACGGGCATGGAGCTTTTTGATCTCAGTCCTCATCTGCACTCTGAGTTTTGCATCAAGGTTGGATAAAGGCTCATCAAATAGAAACACAGAAGGCTTTCTAACAATGGCACGTCCCACTGCTACACGCTGGCGTTGACCCCCTGAGAGTTCTTTAGGTCGCCGATGCAGATATTCTTCAACACTGAGAATTTCAGCAGCTTCTTCAACACGCTCTTTTATATCCTTATCGGAATATTTCCTCAGGCGTAGGCCAAAGGCCATATTCTCATACACGTCCATGTGAGGATACAGGGCATAATTCTGGAAAACCATGGCGATATCACGATTCTTGGGCTCCACATCATTTACACGAGTATCACCTATGAAAACATCACCACCGCTAGCTTCTTCCAGACCTGCGACAATTCTTAGTGTGGTGGATTTTCCACAACCAGAAGGACCAACCAACACCGCAAATTCACCATCTTGAATTTCCAGATTAATGCCATGGAGAATTTGTGTTTCACCGTAGGATTTATCTAAGTTTTTGAGTGTTACCTGAGCCATGATAGCTTCCTTTCAAAATTGTTATGTCAGACACCAGCTGACATCGCCCTGCCCCTTACGGATCACTATGGGTTGGTCATCGTCGGTCATATCAATCACAGAAGATAACTCCGCCCAGGTAGGACCTGAATCGAGAATGAGATCAACCTGACCTTCATAATACTCCGAGAATTCCTGTGGATCACTTGCAAAACTTTTAGCGCTGATATTAACACTGGTTGAAATAATTGGATTCCCCAGTGCTTCAACAATAGCAAGTGTGAGAGGGTGGTCAGGTATTCTCACTCCAACAGTTTTCTGTTTCGAAAGCAAGCTCTTGGGGACTTCTCTGGTCCCAGGCAGGATAAAGGTATAAGGTCCCGGAAGATGTTTTCGTAGATCTCGATAATTTACAGTAGAAATTTTTGCATATTTGGAAATGTCTTTAATATCTGAGCATACAAAGCTGAGCGGCTTCTGTTTTTCCATCCCTTTTACTCGATAGATTCTTTCAATAGCCGCTTTTTGAGTGATATCGCAACCCAGGCCATAAACCGTATCAGTTGGGTAGATAATCAAACCGCCATTTTTGAGAACATCAACGACCTGGTCGACAATTCGATGGTTAATGGTGGTTCCGTGAAGCTCAATTCTCATAGGGTCAGATAATCCTTTATTATCTCTATGCTTGCGGCGGGTTTTTCAAAGGGGAAAAGATGCCCCGCAATGACGCTTTTAACAATATGATTTCCGCTTGACCCTTTAAGCCTTTTAATGCCTCGCTGATTCACGGTATCCGATTTTTCACCGATGATGAAGAGTGCGGGAACTGGTAAATTTTTGGGAAGCGACCAGACATTCAATGGGATAGACTGATAAATACTGGATTCCAGTTCCGGTGCACAAGACAATTGGAAAGCACCCTGACCAGTCTCTCGCAGGCAGGTCTCAACATACGCTTCTAGAAAGTGGGGTTCCCAATGTGAAAAAATTTGTTTGTTTGTGTAATGCTCCAGTGCAGAAGCCCTGGTCTGGAAATGATTTTTACGCCGGTTAGCAGCTCGGGCCAGAGGAATAATATGGGTAATTGAAAGTAGTTTCAATACTCGTATCACCATCAGAATGCGTTTTGGAAGCATAACCGGGTCGAGGAGAATAATTTTACGGAACCACTCCGGTCTTTGTATTGCCATGAGCATAATGACAATCCCGCCGATTGAATGACCCATGCCCACAATAGGTTTGGCAGGTGGTGATTTTTCTAATTGAGCAATAAAATAATTTGCCAGATCTATCCAAGCTTCAATGCGACCATTCCAATGAGACTCACCATGACCTGGAAGATCAGGTGCCCAGATATCATAGTCAGTGGATAAAGGCTCAAGAAAGGAATGGTACATTTTCGACGAGTAGCTGTTAGCATGTAGAAAGAACAGGACTTCGCCTGCTGGATTCCCCCATCGATTTATGACAGGCGCGGATGGAAATGGTGTCTGCATTGAAACAAATTAAGGTGAATGCATGGCAGGGGAAGTGAAAAGACACTGGAAATGGATTCGTGCCCTTATATTATTCGAGCCAAACGCTGGAAATATTTTATGGAAAAGTCAAAACGTATCTTGGGAATCAATTTATGTCCTCAAAACTAATCATTTTATGTATTGGATTGATCACACCCTTTGTTTCTTGCCAGGAAACGGCTAGCGACCCGGTAACCTCTGAACAGGTGCTTGAAATACGCCCTCGTCAGGACAAGGCGCTTTCTGGGTCCAGCTTTGCAAGTTCAATTGAATCTCTGGAGCTAGTCCAAAGAGAGGAGATGATCTTTAATGCAATATTATCCGGTAATCTACCATCATTCCTTAGAGATTTAGTACCGATAGAAACCAGCCTGACAATTGAGGATACAGCATATTCCCTTACTTTTTTTGTAATGCCGGACTATTTGTCTATTGGATCAGATGATGATCATTTCCTCATACCCCTGACACCCATTTTAGCACAAAAAATTATGGATCAGTTTGGTAGTATTCTACCCACCCGGAAAATGGTTGACCTCATCTGGGAAGCTTCTGAAGTCAAATTGACCCCAGCTCCTATTCCACCAAGTGCTAACATGGTCACAGTTGAAGTCTTTAGAGATCATAATGAAATGGTTAGGGAGGCCCGGGCTGAATTATTGGCTGACCACCCCCTGGGTAGCTTGGTGAGCGGCCACAAAAAGGATGTAATTCTGTCAAATCGGATTGCATCCAAACCTGACAAGGTAATCATTTACGGATGGCATTATCCACATGGTGAACCCATCCAGCCACTCTATAGTGGCCATGTAAATTGGTATGCTGATTATAGTCATGGGGTTCGAGTTGTGTTGCATGAGTGTTTATTAAATGGAACGATGGTAGGCCTTTCAGAAATTTTGCATGATCCACTTCTGTATCAGCTTTTAAGTGATGAAACGGGATCCATGGAAACCACACGCTATGATACCGCACCTTCGAATTATCCTTAATTAGTGTCTGTCTTTAAAGTTCCGTATTTCAAGTGATGCAATAAACCGTTAAAACGGTTTTAAATTACTAAGTTTATGATAACCCACGACTTAAGTCGTGGGTTGCTAACACTCTCTTAAGCCTGTTAACCGTTTCAACGGTTTTATTGTTGACTTTATGGACAGACGCCAATTAGACCGATCATTCCTAATTAAAAACCGTTTAACGAAGTAAATGACCTCATCTGTCATTCGTATGACAATATCTGTATATACTGATAGTAATTTATGGCTGGATTATTTGAAAAAGACGGCTGCGGAGTGTTGATACGCATCGGCGGTACTCTAAATCAACCTTGGTGAGTACTGGTAAATATCCGTCCGCAGCCGAATTATAATTTTTAGATACCAACCTCGAAAAGAATCAATAAAAAGTAAATATAACTAGGCAATTGAGTATTGCCAGAGTTGTCGCAATGCTGACATTGTTTGTCTACTGATGTCTTAGCTTAAAATTATGAATCAAGAAATTTATCAGCTAATACTAATGGGGATGATGATGCTCTCCCCAAGTGAAGTAGATGCCAAAAACTTGAGCATCCTTTCTCACTCGCGTTTAGATAATTATGAATTACTGGATGTCTATATCCAGGGAGTCCTGGCGTTTATTCCAGGGGGATTGGGTGGTCTGAATATTGTCGATATAGCTGATCCCCTAAATCCGACTGTCATATCATCATATCATGCTGGAGGATGTGATTGGGGCAGAATTTATTCTTGGACTGCCAGTGGAGATTATGCCTATGGTACTGGTCGCGAATGTGGTGTTCACGTTATAAATATCTCTGATCTTTCCGATCCGACTTTTGCCACAATCTATTCTGACGAGAGTCAAAGCGATCAACGCTATGAGCATGCTGAAACAGATGGAGCTACTCTCTATCTTTCAAAACATCAACTTGGGATAGAGCTTGTGGATATCTCGCAAGCACCTTTTCTCTCGGCATTGAGTAATATATCGACCCATAATGCCTGGGCGAGTCTGGTTGCAGATAGTACACTCTATATCGCTGATGGTAGCGCAGGAATTAAGATTGTATCAGTCCGAGATCTGTTGAATCCAGAACTCCTGGGAAGCTTAGCAACCAGCGGTACGGCAAAGGATGTCGCCCTCGTTGGTCATTATTTATTCGTTGCGGTTGGTGCTGCAGGTGTTGACATGATTGATATCAGCGATCTACAAAACCCTTTATTTGTAAATAACTACAACACCAGTGGATATGCTTCTCGCGTGTCTGCCAACGCAAGCCGAATCGCAGTTTCTGACTGGGATGATGTTGAGATATTGACCTATGATGACCAGGGCATGACCTTAGCAGGTTATAAAGATACTGGTGGTCGTGTGATGGCCATTGAAATGATAGGTGATATCATTTTCTCGGCTGAGTGGGAAGACTTCGTGGTATTTAACTATGGTGAAATTCAGGGTCCAGATATTGATCTTAGCACTAGGAAAATTGAATTTCCCCGAGTTCATGCACATGGAGCACTCACTCGATATCTCACAATCAACAACAATGGTCATACACCGCTGGAAATTATTGAAGCCGCACTCGATATTTCTGATTTCGAGATTGAGTTGGGTGATAATATGGTTGCCCCTGACAGCTCTGTTTCTATTCCCATCGTTTATCGACCTGGTACAGGTTCCTGGGCAGAAGGACTTACTTTAACCACCAATGACCCAGATGAACTCGGAATTGAGATTACCCTCACTGGTAATTATCCTTCTGGTCCCATGGTGGGTGATATGGCGCCAGAATTCGAACTGGAAGTTGTGAATGGTCTGGGAACCATCAGTACCCAAGAGCTGTTTGGACAACCCGTTGTTTTAGCGTTTTTCACCGCCTGGTGACCTGTCTGCGCTCCGGAGTTTTCGGATATAGAGGTTTCAATTTGGCAGGAGTATGAGGAAGCAGGGCTCCAGGTGATAGGTGTTTCCAACGAGTCTTTACCTGCTATCAGCGATTTTGCTGCAGATCAAGGTATTACATTTCCAATCCTGCATGATACGGAGGGTGTCTATGGTCTTTACAATTTACCTGGGGCAGCATCACCCTATCCCAGAGATTTTATCCTGGATGAAAACGGGGTTGTGCGTATGGCGAAAACTGAGTATGAGCCAGGGGTCATGATTGCTATCATCGAAACGCTGTTGGATGTCTCAACAGTTGACCTGGAATCGAATTCTCATCAACACCCAGATCAGCAAGCTCTAATTAAAGTGTATCCCAACCCATTTAATCCAGAGACAAAAATAAATATTCTCATTCGTGAAGAGGGACGTGTTTCACTCGAGCTATTTGATGTCCGGGGACGCCACCTTCAAGCAATATTAAGTGATCGCACCCTATCCAGCGGTCAACATGAATTTGACTTCAGGAGTGAAAATTTAGGATCGGGGATTTATTTCCTGGTAATGGAAACGCAACAGGATCGCTACATTCAAAAAATAGTCAAACTGCGCTGAGAATAGCACTATTTACATATTGAAGTGTGAAACAATAAACTTGATGGCTGACTCAACATGGGTTTTCCAGAAAGCATGAGAATGTGTCCCGGATTCTTCCCTGAAAACAATTTTGTAGCCCTTATCTTCTAATTGTTTGGCCATCTCTTGATTCTCTTTGAAGGTGAAATCATCACGTCCACAAACCAGCAGCATATCAGGGCTGTTTCTGGGTGCTTTTTTCTCTGCGAGATGAAGGGGGTTGTTGCTTTCCCAGCGATCTGGATCTTCAGCATATAAACCCAGGGCATTTGTCAGATGCCAGTTCTCAGTATGGCGCGTGATATCCATGACGCCGCTTAAGCTGGCAGCGGCAGCGTAACTGTCGGGATACTTCAATACCTGAGTTATAGCCCCAAAACCACCCATGCTCAAACCCATGACACCGTGACTCGCAGGATTCATTGAGCCGTTAAAATTCTCCACGACCCAGATTTTAATTTCTTGATGGATGTGCGTGGCATAGTTTCGACCTGGACTGACCTCAGAGTCTACCCACCACCCATCGTAACCACCATCAGGCAGGATCAGGAGAAGATTGTAGGTATCACACAAATTCTGTAAATCTGAATCATCCTCCCATTGGGTTTCGTCCCCGCTCCAACCATGGAGCATTACAATAAAGGGGTAGCCGCCTTTTAAATGGGGATCAAACTGGGAAGGTGTAGCCACAATCACCCGGTTGCTGTCGGACAAGGCTACCGAGGGTGCCTTCAAATGGAGAATATCTCCTAAAGCGGGAGAGAATGATGTCAGGACGAGCACGGGCATGATCAGGGTTGCGAAAATATTTTTATATGATTTCATAAGGTCAAATATGCTTGATATGATCCCCAGGTCAAAGCACATACTCCGAGTATTGTCAGTTGCCCAAGGATAAATGAAAAGCAGTTTCATCACGATCTGGAATGCTTAAACTGAAGTCTTACGAATTTGAGGCAGGAAAAGGTTTGCTATGTCTAAGAAAAACAGGAATATTGTTTTATGGTTAGGTCTGAATGTTATCGCCTTGGGTTTAATTACACTTTTAAATATTTAAGCTAGTTTCCCAATACAGAAAATACATACTTAGAAATTTTCAATCAGTTAAGCGAATATGCGCAATAGCCAGGGGTTCTAGAAAGGATTAATCATGCATCATCATTTTACAATAGCTCTGCTTCTACTGAGTTTTGTTGCACCAGGCATGTCATGTACATCTGCTGTGGTAAGTGGCGAAGCAACTGATGATGGAAGACCACTACTCTGGAAACATCGGGATACGGGTGACGTAGAAAATAAGCTGGTCTATGTTGAAGGTAGTAAATATGATTTTGTGGGCGTAGCAAACAGGGTAGACTCGCTTTCCCGTCAAATCTGGATGGGTTCGAACGAAGTTGGTTTTGCCATTATGAATACTGCCTCCTACAACCTGAATCAAGGCCAGGTGTGTGATGTGCCTGATGATCAGGAAGGTTTGTTTATGCGGGCTGTATTAGAGGTCTGTTCTGACCTGGATGATTTCGAGGCATTTATGGATAGCTCGGTTGGAACCTGGGGGCTGGCCGCCAATTTTGGGGTCATCGATGCCAGAGGAGGTGCTGCCTATTATGAAAAAGGGTATTATGATTATACCAAATACGATGTAAGCGATTCAGAAATTGCTCCAAGGGGATATCTCATACGCACAAACTTTTCCGTATCAGGTACTGAGGATAAGGGTTACGGGTTTATAAGGCACGGAGTAACCAGCGAACTATTCAATGAACAGAATGCTATTTCAGTAGATTTCATCCTCGAAGCTGCAACCCGGAACTTAAAGCATGGTTTGCTGGATAAAGATCTGCGCTCTGATCCGTTGCCCCTTGATAGAAGTGATGAGAAATATGTTCTTTTTCAGGATTATGTGGTTCGTACTGCCAGTGCCTCAACCCTTTTAATCCAGGGTGTTCTGCCTGATGAAGATCCTCAACTCACAACCTTGTGGACTGTGCTTGGCTGGCAACCTGTGACTCTGGTAACTCCGGTTTGGGTAAAATCTGCTGCATTACTCCCAGATTTGGTCCTATCCATAAATGCAGCCGCTATGGAATTGAAGGCCAGTTGTTTTCCTGTAAAGCGTGGCAATGGTCAGGACTATTTGCTGCATTCACAATTAACAAATCAAGCTGGAACGGGTTTGCTTGATATCATTCTTCCAGCGGAGCAAAAAATTGTTCAAAAAACCAAAGCGATGCAGACGAAGTGGCGCAAGAAGGGCTTGCGAGACCGTGAATTGAAGAAATACAATAAATGGTTAGAGTCCTATATTCGTAAAACTTATGAGAAAGATTTGGGGCAGGGGATTGGCGAATAATCGGCAGCTGAGCTCGCTTCTCAGGCGTTTGATGATTCTGGCTGGAGTTTCAGCTTTTATTTATGCTTTGAATAGACTCCTCATTATCCCCATGTTGCCTGAGATTGGTTTTTTCAATAAATATTTAGGAGATATGTTAGCCCTGCCGGTGTATCTACCGCTCTCATTTTATCTGGCCTGGCGGCTGCATCTCATTCCTGAGGACTTTCAACTACAGCTCACACATATTATAGGTGCAGGAATCATTTTTAGCATTTTATTTGAAGGTATTATCCCGATAATCGACTCTACATCAACCAGGGATCCAGTTGATATCCTGGCCTATTTCGCCGGAGGGCTGGTGGTATACTTGGTGGGATATTATACCAACCTGCAGGTAAGTTCAAACACTCACAATTGAGGAAAATTTATGCGACCGTATTTATTAGCAGAAAGCACCTGGAAACAGGTCCGTGAACAAGAGGTGGACTTGGTAGTCTTACCCTGGGGTGCAACAGAGGCACATAATCTTCATCTCCCTTATGCCACGGATGTTATGCAATCGGATCATCTTGCAGCCGAAGCTGCCCGCCTGGCGTATGAGGAAGGTGCTCGAGTGATGGTATTGCCCACCATACCTTTCGGTGTGAACACGGGCCAAACCGATATTTATCTGGATATTAATCTGAATCCCAGCACCATAACCGCCATAGTAGGGGATGTACTGGACACCCTCGATCGTCAAGGTGTTCGCAAGTTCTTGATTTTCAACTCTCATGGTGGAAATGATTTCAAGCCTGTCCTAAGAGAACTGGGTCTTCAGTATCCAGATATGTTTTTGGCTTTCACCAATTGGTTTTCAAGTCTGGACAAGTCCAAGTATTTTGAGAACGATGGTGATCATGCTGATGAAATGGAGACATCCCTCATGCTGCATATCAGACCAGATCTTGTTCGTCCGCTAAGTGAAGCCGGGCCTGGACTTGAGCACAAAATTAAAATTAAAAGTATCAGGCAGGGCACGGCCTGGACTGAGCGAAAATGGTCTGAGGTCACTGAAGATACTGGCATAGGAGATCCTCGACAGGCTACAGTTGAAAAAGGTGCTGCCTATTTCAAGGATGTTACTCGTAAGATGGCGGATTTATTTGTTGAAATTGCCAATGCGGATCTCAACGACCTGTACGAGTAGTAGTCACTTCCATTAAATAAATACACCACGGATTTGTCTCCGTGTACAATCCAGATATTGGATTATGCTAATTAATTGTAAGCTTCGGTTGATTTGCTTTTTGGTGTTACCTTTTGGGTGGCAACAAACCCTGGATTAGTAAGTAGAGGTACTGGTGGAGGTGCCGGCCGGCATTACTTCCCGAGAAACTTGTTAGTTAAAAGGGAACTTCCTCTTCTGCTTCGGCGACTTCAGCGGTGGCACTCTCTTCGTTGCCTTTTTTCCAGCCACCCAGCATGGTGAGTTTTTCACCAACTACTTCAGTCATGTAGTGACGTTTTTCTTCTTTATCATCCCATGAGCGCGTCTGAAGTCGACCTTCTACATAAATCAAGGCACCCTTCTTCACGTAGTTTTCAGTGAACTCAGCAATCTTACCAAAAACTACAACCCGGTGCCATTCAGTGTTATCCTGAAACTCTCCTTTCCCATCTTTACGTGTTTCTGTTGTGGCCATGCTGATGGTGGCGATAGCCAATCCCTTTGTTGTGTGGCGTACATCAGCATCGCTGCCTGTACGTCCAACCAATAGCACTTTGTTAACGCTATTGCGTTGCATAATACCCTCCTTTTGTTGGTTTGATTGATGGTATTTTATAGTCGAAACTCGCGAGAAACAAGGAAAAAGAAGGCACATTTGATAAAATATTTAATATTATATAAAATACATCGTAACGTTAACATCCATTCTCCTTCATAACCCTCATCGATTGCTATTGGGGATTGATCTAGGGATTACAGTCCAGACTATTTCTTTCGAAACAACCAGTAAAAAATCTGACTGGGTGGCGGGAACATTGTTTTACTTGAAAAATTGACTTATATAAACATAAATTGTTTCATGATAATTATCTGGACAGAAATAATCCCATTGGGTACCCTATGAGAAAACCTATTACTAGGTTCCAACGCTGTATTGTTCATCTCGTACTCCTGCTTTTAACTCTTTTATATGTCCCACCGGTTTTTGCCGGGGAAAATCTGGATTCTTTGTTTGTTGAAGCGCGTAATGCAGCGACTGAATTGGGTGATCGAGCCTTAGCGATTGAATTGTGTCAACACGCACTTGAGATAAAGCCTGATTACCATGATTTTAGAATCTTGCTCGGTCGGTGCTATAGCTGGGAGGGGAGATATGACAAAGCCGAAGAGGAGTTAATCCAGGTCATCGAGGCAGCCAAGTCTTACAAAGATGCACGTAATGCACTGCTGGATACCTATATCTGGTCCAGGCAAGATGAGAAAGCCTTGGCGCTATTAGAAGTCTCAGTCCAGATGTATCCCAAAGATACCAGGTATAAGCTGAAACAAGTTCAGGTACTTGAAAATTTGGGGGACATCCCTGAAGCGTTAAAAATTGTAGACGTGATTCTGATCCTGGAACCAGGGAATAAAGCAGCACAGGACTTTAAGGCTAGGGTGACAGTTTCTGATTTAACTCGCTCTACCACGGTCAGGTTTGCATATAATCGTCTGGCAGAGACCAATACTGAATGGCAATTCATTGTCGTTGAACCAAGTCTTGATCCCTGGTATTGGGTATCTTTTGAGCATAAGGAATCACTCTCATTTGGACCAATTATCCTAAAGCTCAATTATGCCAATCGCTTCCAAAATGAGGCGAGTCAGATCGAAGTGGAATCCTATCCAGTGCTCCGAAAAGGGACCTATTTATACACGGGTATTGGGCTGTCAAAATCTGATTTGTTTCCTTCATTTAGACTGGGTCTAGAAGTCTTTCAGGCTCTACCTCGAGACTTCGAGGGGTCGCTTGGTTTAAGATATCTCGAAGTTCCTGACAAACAGATTCCCATCTATGTGAGTTCAATAGGAAAATACTGGCAATCTTATTGGATAAGTGTAAAGTCCTATATATCACCCTCTAATTCAAGTCTATCAAAATCGTGGATATTCTCTGTGAGGAAGTATTTATCCAATCCTTCTAATTTTCTCGAGTGGTACGCCGGATCTGGTGTGTCCCCGGATACTGACCTGGGTGGGGAAGAAGTTGATTTTTTGGGTAGCCGTAGCTTTGGATTTACCTTTAAACTACAGGTTAAACCCCAGTATGATGTAAATATGGGGGTTCACTTTTCCAATCTTGAGACCAGATCAAATGCGTTTCGAGGAGATACAGGAGTACAGCTATCACTATCAAGAAATTTTTAAGAACTTTTCATGAGGTTGGGTTCCTCACTATTACGCCAACATATAAATGATCTGTATTTTATGATAAGTGAAGTATAATATCTCGATAGGGCTCTGAACTTGGTCGAACCAACTTCATGCGATGGAAGACTTAAACTGGGATTAAAAATGAAGACAAGAAATCATTTACTATCACTAACCACATTATTTTTTATGGTGGGCATTTTAAATTATTGTACTGAACCACCAAAAGATAGACGAATCATTTTGGAGAATAATCTGTCCACACTAGCCAAACGCATAACCTACACTAATCAAGTTATCGAAATTGATACCTCTTTGCAGGTTGATGGCATGGCAAAGCCTTCAATTCATCCTGTGAGTTTAGAATTGATTGCTGAAGTTGATCCGCCTGAAATTGATGGCCAGCCTCTCCAGGCAACTGATATTTATGTCCGGGGTGACAAGGTTTATGTCTCATATAACATGATTGGCGAACCTTACCTGGGGGCTGTTGATATTTTTAATGCAAGACACGAAGATGACCCTGATCTAAAATCTTCCATGCTGTTTACTGATTCGGATGTAAATGGTCTAACATATAAAGATAATTATCTATATCTAGCTCTTGCAACGAACCGTGATGAATTTGATTCTCCTGCTGTAGTAGAGAAAGTGAGGATCAGAAGAGACCAATTGACTGACGAGACAGAAACATTCGATGTTCCTAGCTGGGCTGCCACCGATGTTGAAGTCGCTGATAACCATCTTTTTGTTACGTCAGGAGCTGACAGTGGTCATGTGACAGTTATAAGACTACAAAATGATGAGGTCGTATTTTCTTATCCGATTGAAGATGCGCGTGGGGTTGCGACTGATGGAGATGATGTGGCTGTGGTTGCAGGAACTCCAGCAAGGTTAGTGACCTTTGATTATGATTCAGGTGAAATGCTGTAAGTCGTCAAAGTAATTCGGACAAGATCGCTTAAAAAATAAGAGACACTTTCCGGGCCTCCAACATATTAAGCAAACACCTCATGGTGCTGCGATTTCATGTTAATACGCTTCCTCATCTGAAGCGTTTTTTGTT